>NZ_JAVRCE010000004.1:0-241595 GCF_034530915.1 Nostoc sp. DedQUE09 | reverse complement strand
ACCTCTGTTAAACAAACTACAAATCAAGCCATCACACAACACCTTGAAAGGGCTATTCTCTATTCACTATCCCTTTTGGCACTTTGCAGTTGCTACAACCGGGGAACCCCGGCAACGCACTGCCTTCTAGACCATCACACACGGGTGCTTCACTGCGAGATGAGCTACAACCGGGGAACCCCGGCAACGCACTGCCTTCTGCCTTCTGCCGTCTGCCTTATTTCTTAAGAGGTGAATTATTGATGGTGAGATTAAAACGTATATTTGCCCAAACTCTGAAAGAACTACGACAGTTGAGACGCGATCGCCTCACTGTGGCTTTGGCTTTGGCATTACCAATCTTACTATTGCTGTTGTTTGGGTTTGCTGTATCGCTGGAAATTAACAAAATTAACCTTGCTGTCCAAGATTTAGATTTAACTCCTACCAGTCGGGAATATATTGCTACCTTTGAACGCACCCAAAAATTTCATGTTGTTAGCCAAGGACCAAACATCAAAGTTTCCCAAATGCTAGATCGGGGTGAAGCCACCATTGGCTTAATTATCCCTACTGATTTTTCCCGTGACTTACTAAGGCGAGGAAGTATCGCCACAGTCCAAGCCTTAATTGATGGTAGCGATGCCAATACCGCTAATATTGCCAGGGGTTATGCTAAAGCTGTTACCAATGCTTTTGTTGGAAATTTGCACAATCAACCCCCTCCTGTGGCGCTGGATGTGCGATCGCGTTTTTGGTATAACCCTGGCTTAAAAAATTTAAAATACATTGGCCCTGGTGCGATCGCGATCGCTTTAACGTTATTTCCACCATTACTAGCCGGTTTAGCAACAGCTAGAGAACGAGAGCAAGGTACAATTGTCCAAGTTTATGCCTCTAGTCTCACCAGCATAGAGTACCTATTGGGCAAAGCAACGGCCTATTGGTTAGTAGGTATGGTAGAGGTTGTTTTAGTCAATGCGATCGCTCAAGTTATATTTGGTTTGAGGTTCGTAGGCGATCCTACTCCTTTATTAGTTGGTTCCACACTATATATTGCTTGTGGTGTTTTCTGGGGTATTTTTATCGGTAGCAATGTTCAATCACAAAGCGTTGTCATTGAAGCAGTGAATATTTCTGCATTTCTTTTATCACTGTTAATGTCTGGCTTTATCTACCCCATTGCTAATATTCCTTTTGCTTTGCGCTGGATATCTAATATTGTTCCATCTCGATATTATATTTTGCTGACACGTGATGCCCTCATTAGAGGTATGGGTTGGTCTGCAATTTGGTATGCGGTAGTAGCTTTAGGATTGCTAGCTATGATATTTTTTTTCCTGGCATGGAATAAACTACAAAAAATGCAAGTGGAGGCTTAAATGCTAACAATATTTACTAACTTATTAGACAGCATTTTTAGTAGTCGATTGTGGGCGCTATTTTGCAAAGAAGTCTTCCAATTGCTACGTAATCGCCAATTGGTTTTTACAATTGTTGTTTCGCCTACTGTCTTATTACTCTTATTTGGTTTCGCATTTAATCCTAATCTCCATAATCTAAAAATTGGAATCACCGACTATAGCAAGAGTAATGCTTCACGAGAATTTATTGAGGTTTTTCATCAAGCAAATGCTTTTGTAGTTAATGATAACTATGTTAATCAGCAATCAATGATAGATAGTTTAGCAGTTGGTAAATTATCCGTTGGAATTGTGATTTCCACCGAATTTACTAATGATGTTGTTCGTAAAAATACAGCCTCAGTACAAGTTTTATATGATGCTGTAGACGCTAATACAGCTCGGATTGCTTCTAGTTATATTAATGAATTAATTAATGATTATAATTCCCGCTATTTACAACAACCATCATCAAAATTAGAATCTCGACAAGCCCAAATTCAAACTTCTATTCTCTACAATCCAGGATTAAAAAGTGCTTGGTTTATTGTTCCTGGTATGATTGGTGTATTACTGACGGTGGTTGGTTCTCAGGCTGCATCATCCCTAGTCGTGCGTGAAAAAGAAGTAGGTACGCTAGAACAATTACTAATGACACCAGCTTCTAGTACAGAAATTATTCTTGCTAAAATTGCTCCACTTTTATTATTACTCACATTTGATGTTTTCGTTGCTTTAACCGTAGGAAGAATAGTTTTTAATGTCCCATTTCAAGGTAATTTTCCAGAATTTCTGTGCATAGCAGTATTGTATTTTTGGGTAAGCATTAGTATTGGCATATTTTTAGGAGCATTTGCCAAAAGTGAACAACAAGCACAATTATTAGCTTTCTTTATTATCCCATGCTTGATTCTTCTTTCTGGTGCGCCTAGTCCTACTTCTACTATGCCTTACTTGATTCAATTGCTTAGTTATTTAGACCCCTTACGTTATTTTGTGGAAGTTTGCCGGGCAGTTTTACTCAAAGGTGTTGGTATCCAAATATTGTGGTTTCAGGTATTAGTTTTAATAGGTTTTGCGCTGATTTTAACATTTCTGAGTATTCGTCAATTCCGCAATCAATTACAATAATTCCTGCTGTAAACTTTCCATTCATATTTATGCCGCACAATGCAGCGATAAATATAAAAAATAGAGCGGTGGGGCATCCCGTTCTTAAAGCTCGTCGCCTCCTAAGCAATAGCCGGATTGGGCGAGAAACCTACACTGTACTCTTCGAGTACAGTGTAAGAGTATGTCACTATAATTATTTAAAGCACTTTGTGAGTGTGAGAATGCTGTTTAATATTGTCTTCTTTGGTAACAACTCTGGCGGCATTTAAAACCCGTTTCCGCTCAATGGAATACTTAAATTCAGTGTAGTTTGTACCTAATGGAATCAGGGATTTTGCAGATTCACGACGCTTGTAGGTACGAGCGGCTGCAAATGCCCGTGGCACAAATTCCTCTCCAAACTGAGCCGACTCTGGAAAGCCATCTGGTAGCAGTGGTGAATCGCCATCCAGCACAGATCCCAAAGTTGTGGCATGAGCCAGCTTATAGGAGGTAGGAATGCCCTTTAACAGTGCTTCCAAAGCCGCAGAGGGAATCGGTTCTATAACTTCGATTTGATAAACTTCTCCGTCTTCTTTGACAAAGCAGGTTGCCAAGCCAATCACAATGTAATCATCGGTTGCTAAATCAGGGGCGTTGGGATAGGAAATTGCGGTTGTCATCGGAAAATTTCTCAAAACTTAAAAATTGAATTTAGGGATTGGGGTATGGGGCATTGGGGAGGCATGCGGTCTTCTCCCAAGGGAGAGGCTAGCGCAAAGGGGTCTCCCCAAGTGGAGCAACTGCCGTCATTGGGGATTGGGGATTGGGGATTATTATTTCCCTTGTCTCTCTCATCTCCCTCATTTCCTTTGCCACCAGTCCCCGTCTCCTCTTTCTCATCTCTAAATAACGGCTTGTTGGCATTCTACCAAGTTGTCGCTCTCACTACTTGACTAGTCTTTAAGATTAACGTCTGCTATTTCTGGAATTCATCTTCGGGATCAAGTATCTATGAATAGGTTTGAGGAGCAATTGTTTATTTAAAGGGTAGATTTCTACTGGTGTGAGTAGTTTAAATCTCAGTCTTAAGATGGCTTTAAAGTAACCATAAGTACCTTGAGAATAGACATACTGGTAAAATCACCAGCGTTAAAAAACTAGACTTTTATTTAACAAAGCAGGGATTTCAAGCAGGGAAAGATGAATATTCACTCATTTTTAGCTGACGATGACCAGCAAAGTAACCAATACAAGTATGTTCTAAATACTACAAATAAACTTCAAGAGCAGAGGAAAAACGATCGCAGCAAATGTACTTTCGGGGATAGCGACTTACGCTCTTATGCTTTGAGCTTGGCTCAACAAGGAAATTATACTGAAGCGATCGCACTTTTAACCCAACTAATCTGCCGCCACCCCCACAATGCCGTTGATTACAACAACCGGGGGCTAATTTATTTTCAAAGTGGCGAAAGGCAAAAAGCGCTTTCCGACTATAACACTGCCCTTAAACTTAATCCCTATTTGGCTAGTGCTTATAATAACCGGGCAAATTACTACGCGGCTTGTGGAGAATTAGCAGTAGCACTTGCCGACTACGATCAAGCGATTGATTTGAAACCTCACCATGTCCGCGCGTGGATTAACCGAGGCATTACCTGGCGTGATTTGGGGCAATACGAGGCGGCAATTGAAAATTTTGAGCTAGCACTGCTTTTCGGTCAACTAGAAGGTCATATCTGGGCTGAGCGCGGCAGAACTTACCATCTTTGGGGCGACTGGAATTGTGCGATCGCTGATTATCGTCGCGCCCTTACTCAACTACCCTCTCTCGATAACAATAAGGATATTACTGGTTGTCGCTTGCGTTTACAAATTGAAAATCGGCTAGATGAGTTACTATCTCAATCAGCGTCCTAATTGGTAGATTAGTTCTTCTGGGGGATTCAAAATTCAAAATAATTGATTAATTTTGAATTAGAGTTTGGTGACGCTGTATCGCTAATGACTAATAGATGATAACTACATAGCTATTCAAAAATTAGCTATTAACCATTACTTTTTAGCAATAATATGAATTAGCACCCGGTTTATACGTAGCCTGAATCACAATAAACCTAAATAATCCCAAATTCGCCATTTGTCTTAGGGTAACGAGTCTGTTTGCTCATCTTCTCGGCGATCTTGATTCATCAACACGATCTGACGCTGGCTAGGATCGAATCGGTATCCTTGTCGTTGTCTAATAATTTTAGCTTCTTGGGGATCAAAGTTACGGCTAAATTCCGTTTGTAAACCATTGACATGTCCTTCCATCAGCTTGACTTCAGTACTCATTTCTCGCAACTTTTCTTGCTGTAACCAATGATAAGGCAAGAGTTGTGTCAAGGCAGATGCTGCAACGGCTGTAATCACAAGATTGACCGCTATTTTGGCTGTGCTTTCCAGTGCCATCACCTTGTAAGAACGTTCACGAAGATGCCGCTTTGGTCGAGAAATGACCCGGCGTTTTTGTATAGGTTGTAACGGAGGTCTGGAGGGTTGAATCGCGTTCATGATGCTAAAAGATAACCTCGCTTAGTGAAGGGAAGCACTATCAGAAGAGTGCTGAGTGCTGAGTTATGAGTGCTGAGTAAAAAAATCACTAATCACACTCAGCATCAAATCAGTTCAGAGTAGCTAGTGCCTCGGCTTAAATGGGAAGGTTCATAAGTACTACTTTTTACTCATTACTTCTTCCTGGACACTCAGCACGACCTAAATGCCGCGCTACCGCTAACAGCACTTAGCACTCTTGAATGCTTGATTTAGCTGTCATATTACTTCATTTTTTTGAAATAGCTACAAGTGCCGCACTAGTTAAAAAATAACCTGGCTTACGTAAGTGCAAGGTTTCTAGGTACTTCTGACATAAAGCCATAAAGTCTGGAAATTGCACCCCGTACTGCCAGGATTATTAGCTTTTTAACTGTGTCACATCGGAGCCTTATTTGTAAAGTTCTGTGGCTAATCGCCAAGCTAGAACTCCTGGGATCAAGGCTACAACTAGAGCGATGTAGACTTGAGTATCCGAGATGGAAGATATCTGAGCGATGTACAGAGTATCTAAGATAGGCATGGCTGAAAACCTCCTAACCTGAATAGATTTTGAACAGTTCGTTTACTACTTTTCCTTGTTTTGCCAAGATTGGGGAATATCTTGTTACAAGATGCAACAAAAGCAGTTATTAGTCAGTAGTCCTTATTTATTCTCCATTAAAAAAATTTATAAAAATTATGAATTTGTATTTGGGTATTGACTTCGGCACATCTGGCGCACGGGGCATAGTGATTGACGAGGAAGCCTATTGTATTCAGGCTGAGGTACGATATCCATTCAAGGACTCACCAGCCGTCGTTACGCCAAAAATTTGGCAAGAGACTTTGTTTGTGTTGGTGGAACAAATACCAGAAGAGTTGCGGCGAGAAATTAAAGCGATCACAATTAATGGTACTTCCTCCACCGTCCTGCTGGTCGATGGTGCTGGCAATCCAACAGATGCACCATTGCTGTACAACGATGCGCGGGGATCATCGGTGCTAGAGCATTTGAGGAGTATAGCACCCCCTAATCATACCGTGTTGAGTGCCACCTCCAGCTTGGCGAAACTTTTGTGGATGAGGCAACAACCTTCTTTTAGTGAAGCTAGATATTTTTTGCATCAAGCAGATTGGCTGGCGTTTCTCCTACATGGACAGTTGGGGATTAGCGATTATCATAATGCTTTAAAGCTAGGTTATGACGTAGAAGAGTTGAAATACCCAGAATGGCTAGAAAAATTGCAAATACCGATTCAGCTACCTAAAGTTTTACCTCCTGGTACTCCAATTGCCCAATTGCGTCCTGAAATTGCCGATCAATTCGGTTTCCGGCGTGATTGTTATGTGTGTGCAGGTACAACTGATAGTATTGCGGCTTTTCTCGCCAGTGGGGCAAAATTACCTGGTGAAGCCGTGACTTCCCTTGGTTCAACGTTAGTACTAAAGTTGTTAAGTCGTACCCGTGTAGAAGATGCCAGATATGGGATTTACAGCCATCGGTTAGGGGATTTATGGCTGACTGGTGGTGCTTCTAATACTGGAGGTGCAGTACTAAAGCAATTTTTCACAAATGCTGAGTTAGAAAGCCTTAGCCGGGAGATTGATGCTTCAATTGCCAGCGAGTTAGATTATTATCCGTTGTTGAAGGTAGGCGATCGCTTTCCGATTAACGATCCCAATTTACCCCCACGATTGGAACCACGCCCAGATAATCCAGTGGAATTTTTGCATGGGTTGTTAGAAAGCATTGCCCGCATAGAAGCGCGAGGGTATGAATTATTACAGCAAATGAGCGCAGACAAATTGAGCCGTGTTTATACTGCTGGCGGTGGCGCAGCGAATGAAACTTGGACTGCGATTAGGGCGCGTCATTTGCAGGTTCCTGTAGTAGCGTCAGTGTACACAGAAGCAGCTTATGGAACGGCGCTGTTGGCGATGGGAGGCGGAATTAAGGGTGAACAAGAGTAATTGTGTAACAATCTTTTCGTAAGTATTTCGTAAATCAGTATCTATCCCAGTGACAATCTACATATCTCGGCCGATACTGTGATTATTAGATACCGGACTATAGATTCCAGGTTCATGATCTGGGCAGCTATTCGGGGATGGGTGCTTCGCAGCAAGCGAATGTCATCTGTCCCCTTTATTAATTATCGGTGTGAGTTCTGAGGGATTAGGAGAAAAAGGTTTTTTAAGAAAGTTTGACCTGCGCGATCGAGATTATCATCTAGGGAAAAGGTGAGGCTGCGGACTCGGATTTGATCGCTTTTAACATCTAGTAGCTGTGTCAAGTCTTTGGGGTATATCAAAAAGGCTTGCTTGCATTTTGTTGTGTTGGCGTAGCTGATCATTTGATGAATATCTGTATATCCTGCCAGTTCAGGGGCTTTATACTTTGTATCCAAAACTGCTATTGTTTTACCAGTAGTACCATCACACAGTAATATATCTATATTGAAGTGCCGATTTTGACTAATTTCTATTGGATGTTGCTGTTTGAAAAAATAGCCTTGCGGTGTGTTTTTCTTAAGCCATTCTGCAACAAAAAGTTCATATAAATGTGCCATATCGACGAGAAAGGGTAGGGTTTTGTAATTTCCCCTCTCATGACTAGGACTACTATTTTCTAAAAAAAATCGGCATAAATTATGTAATAGTCGATAGTCTTCATTGAGGCGATTATACTGTCTGGCAATACAATCTTCTGCGCTACAAGGTTGCAGCATTACTAATCCTTGTAGAGCATGATAAGCTTTTCGTATTTTTGGTGATACTCTTTCTGAACATAAACTGCTACGACCAATGATATAAAGTGTCCATGCCAGTATTTGATTTTCTTTAATATCAGCCGTATGTTCTTCGTAACTGCATTTAAGTTTAACATTCCACGGCTTTTGAATTATCTGTTGCACATCTAGCCTTCCCCGCACATAAGAAAGCTGCTGTGTTTTAGGCAAATAAGTACGATATAATCCTTTGCGGCATCGCTCTAAAACTTTATCGGCTAAGATATGAGCCAGATTATTATAAAAATTCTCTAGAGATTCACAATCCATCAGCCCTTCGAGAAAGCGAAACCCTGTTAAATTGTAGGCATATTCCAGCATTCCGAAGAGGTTTTGGATAGGCACTTTCGGATTTATTTTTAGATGCAATTCAGGAGTTACAGGAATGTAACCTACCCATCCTTTAGCTTTGAGTTTCCAATGTTGTCTCGTTGTATAGGTAGGAAATTCTATATCTAGTTGTATTTTGTATTTTTCATATAACTCGACTCCGGCTGAATCGGGTATTTCATCACGCTGAAATAATTTATTTTCGTATTCTGTAAGTTCAATAATTCTTGGTTGTACTAGGTTTATATTCATAGTTTATTCTTGATTTTATCCCAGCGAAACTCATCTACTTTTCCTAGCTGGTTAAAAAAGTACTCTTCTAAATATGGCTCAATTTCCATACGCCATATATCTTCTATATCTTCCTTTAATTTATCTGTTAGGAAAAATGAAATACCAATTTCGTAATTTTTATCTGCGATCGCCTGATTTAATTGCTCTAAAATATTAATTATTCCCTCTACTGCAAAACCTGTTTTTAGGTGATAACGTCGCAGGACATCATAATTTGGGCGAAGTTCAATAAATGCAAAACGACGGCGTAGCGCATGATCTATATTGGCAATAGACCTATCTGCTGTATTCATTGTCCCAATAATGCGGACATTTTTTGGGATACGAAACCTGTTACCGCCAGCTAGTGGAATTTCTCTATCTCGGTACTCAAGTAAGTACATCAATTCACCAAAAACTTGTGCGAGATTAGCACGGTTTATTTCATCAATGATTAAAACACAAGTATCTTGATAAGACTCTGCCTTTTTGCAAAATTCTAAAAAGCGCCCTGGAACTACTGGATATGTTAATTTTCCATCTTGACTTTGTGGACGAATACCTTGAATGAAGTCTTCATAAGAGTATGCCGGATGAAATTGTACAATCTCTGAAAAACCATAATCACCGATTAAATATTCGGCAATTTTTTCAGCTAAAAACGTTTTTCCTGTTCCAGGCGAACCGCATATAATTGCTTGTCCTTTACGATTGATTGTGCGTAACCAACGTTCGAGTTCTATTTCGTCCAAACCAGTTTTTTCATTCCAAGAGTCAAAATTTGGTTCTTTTGGCTCACTTAGATATTGGTGAATAACTGGTATTGGATCATTAACGCTTGCAAGTATAAGTAAAGGAAGATACTGTTTAAACCATTCTGCAATTTCATACACTAAACCCTTAAATCCTAAATAATATAAGATGTCTGATTTCTCAATAAGTACATATTTATCTGGGTAAAAAATCGATGGTTTATATGAAATAAGTTCCATCATAGCTTTAGGTTTTTTTTGAGCAACTTCATATAGTAAATTTCCATATATTTCCTCACGAACACTCCCTTTAATACCCCATTGTGTAATTTGGAGATATAGTAGCTTAATTTCGCTAAAATCAGCCTGTAAGCAGAATTCATAATCTTCAACATGATCTGGATCAATGATGAGTTTTTCTACCATAGAGGTATTCTTCACTAATGAACTATTATTTAGTGGTTTAAATGCAAGACATACTGGCAATTTTGTAGAGATTTCTTGACATAACTGAGTGAAGGGTTCTTCTACATACTTGAGAAAGTTATCATAATCATTAGATTCACAAATAGCATCAAAAAAGCCACTGTATTCTACATAGCATCGTTCTATCAAATCAAAAGTAAATTCGGAAAAATTTCTATTTGGTTTTTCACCGATATTCATACTGTATAACTGTATAATGTAATAAGATTACGGTTATTTAAATCACTTATACTTTCAGTGTAGCTGACTTGTCCACTAAGTAGGTAGTGTTGAAATATAGTAATTTTTAGCCTAATCTCTGTTTTATTTGCACATCTGCGGTTAGTGAAAAATGCGTAGACGGGCAGCACGCTCAAATTCCCTCTTCCACTGCTAACCTATGCAACATCAACAAACTTTCACTGGTAAAAGAACGCCAAATTGTGGGTTGAAAGTAACCGGATGCTGCGACGCTACAGTGTAGAAGCTAATGACAGCAAGCGTAACACGGAGACAAAAAGTGCAAATCACTAAGCGCAATGTTGAGTTAAGAGTAGATGGCAGCTTAATGCGTGTTTATGTAGCGGCTCCCAAAGCAGCAGGAAAATACCCTGGTATTGTCTTCTATAGTGATATTTATCAGTTAGGTGATGCAATGATTCGTCTTGCTAACTACTTAGCAGGATACGGCTATGTAGTAGCAGCCCCAGAAATTTTTCACCGAATAGAGCCAGTTGGTTTAGTAATTGAGCCAGACGATCTGGGAAGGATGCGGGGTAATGACGATGCGCGTCGAACCTCGGTAGCTGATTATGATGCTGATTGTCTTGCTGTGATTGAATTTCTGAAAACAGAGAGTGCGGTTTCTCCAAATCAAATAGGCACTCTCGGCTTTTGTATTGGTGGACATTTAGCTTTCCGCGCAGCATTTCAAAGCGAAATTCGGGCTTGTGTCTGCTGTTACCCTACTGGTATTCCCAGTGGTAAACTGGGTAAAGAGGTAGCTGATACAATCCAGAGAGTAAGTGAAATCAAAGGCGAGATGCTAATGGTGTTTGGTACTCTCGATCCTCATATACCAGAGAGCGATCGCCAAATCATAATAAAAGCAATTGAGAACGCTAACATACCTCATCAAGTTTTCTTGTATGAAGCAGAACATACTTTTATGCGCGACGACGGTTATCGTTATGATTCTAGTGCTAGCACCGCAGCTTGGTCAGAAATAATAGCTTTTTTGGGGCGCATATTCGCAGAGTGAAAACTTATATTATTGCTTTATTCGCGTCAATTTTGAGTTGTTTGCAACGCTAACAAACCAGCACCATAAGCAGGTTCATATCTCGGAAATATCACCTTTACATTAGGAAATTTCTTAACAAGAGATGCTGCAAATCTTTCATGGATATTGCATCTACCGCGCCATACACTTCCCGTTGTGACTATTTCTAAAACTGAGTCGGCAGTAAAAATTGCATCAATTACTGTAGATGTAGCTTTTACTAACTCTTTTACAGCATCATCAATTATGATATTGGCTAATATATCACCTGATGCGGCTGCAAAATCTACAACTGGTGCTAAAGCAGCTATCTGTTTAACTCCCCATTTTCGGCGATATACTACTTCTATTAAATCTTCTATACTTTCCAAATCAAGATGCTGTTTGAAACCCTCTATCAAACTCGTTGACGTTTCCCGTCCATCATAAGATTTTAATGCTGCGTTCATAGCTGCGATCGCAATTTTATAGGCGCTACCTTCATCACCTAAAATATACCCCCAGCCGCCGACTCGCTTAGTATGTCCTTCATAATTTCGGCCGAAAACTATCGAACCAGTACCGACTGCAACCACAATTCCTACAGGCTGACCAATTCCACCAACTAAAGCAATCAAAGCATCGTTACAAATTACAATATTCGCTGGCTGTAACGCCCAAGTAATAGGCAATTTTTTATGCTGTAACTCTTTAACTAAACCTTTTACTACTTCGATATCTGCTACACGACCTACACCCGCTAAACCCAAACATATCGCGTCCATCTTTAGAGTATTTGTAATTATTGCTGTCTCAACTGCATTTTTAATTGCAGATTGAATAGATTGTAGAGTGGCTTCGATACCTATACTCTGATAGTTAGATGGGCCTGCTTCACCACGGCCTAGCACTTGACACAAATCATCCATCAAGACACAAACAGTCTTGCTACCGCCGCCATCTATTCCCAAAACATAACTCATGAACTTTAATAATGTTAATTATTTTGGCACTTCGGTTCTTCTTTTAAAGGAATAAAAAAGAGAGCAATCATTCCAGGAATGGTCAGCAAACAAATCAAGACAAAAAATAATGGATAGCCAAGTGCTTTTTGCAAATAACCACTAACTAATCCCGGTAACATCATTCCTAAAGCCATAAAGCCGGTAGATATGGCAAAATGAGAAGTTTTATATTCACCTTGGCAAATATACATTAAATAAACACTAAAAGCTGTAAATCCAAAACCATAGCCAAATTGCTCCAAGGAAACCAAGGGATATACTAATGTTAGTGAAGGCTTAGTGTAAGCCATATACACATAAAAAATATTAGGTAAATTCAATGCTAAAGCCATAGGAAATAAACATTTTTTTAATCCATATATAGAAATTAGCAAGCCTCCTAAAATTCCTCCACAGATTAGGGATATTACCCCAAATGTCCCGTAGACTAGCCCTACATCTGATGTTGATAACCCTAAGCCTCCTACTTCTGATTTGTCTAATAAAAATAAAGAGGCTATCTTCACAAGCATTGCTTCACCAAGTCTGTAAAGCAAGATAAATGCTAAAATATTTATAATTTTATCTTGAGCAAAATATGAGCTAATAATTGACCAAAAAGGTATATTTTCCCTAGCTTGTATTTGTCGTTTGTTATCTGATTCAGGTAAAGGTAAAATTAGACGATGGAAAATAAACAGGATTGATAAGATTAAAGCTGAGAAACCAATAGTTATAGTCCAGCTTAAAGGAATGTTGTTCAGAGAAACTTCAAGCTGACCTGCTAAGACTACTAATATTCCAGAGCCAAAAATGACAGCCATTCTATAAAATAGTGAGCGAATGCCAACAAAGAAGGCTTGTTGTTCTGGAGATAAAGCCAATAGATAAAAGCCATCTGTGGCAATGTCATAAGTCGCAGAAATAAATGCTCCTATTGTTAATGTCGCAAGGGAGATAAAAAAGAAATTTTGCAGCTGCAAGGAGAAGGCTATCAAACCCAAACAAGCCAACATGGCAAATTGGGTATAAAGTATCCATTGACGTTTGGTAGAATAAATATCGACAATTGGGCCCCAAAACATTTTGATGACCCAAGGTAGATAGAGAAAACTTGTCCACAAAGTAATTTGAGTATTATCTATTCCGAGTTTTTTGTAAAAGATTACGGAAACTGTATTGATAATGATGTAAGGTATGCCAGAGGCAAAGTAGAGAGTGGGTATGTATGTCCAGGGCGAAGGGGTGGTGGTTTGAGGTGTCATGTTTGCCTCTAATTATCGGTGTTATTAAAATTAGCATCCAATAGGACACCAATAGGATAAGTTATCTGTAATCTCCCCTTCAGAAAGGCGCATTCCTACACCTCCAGATATAAATTTGTCATTACCATTGTTATATAGCCAAGCTCCCCAAACTTGAGTCATTGGCTTGCCATCAATTTCTAATTTAGGAAATTCTAATAACTCTTGATAGACATAATTCTGTTGTGTATACCAAGGGTCATTATTACTACTACGCACAGAGATATTTCCTGAATTAACTGCAAATCCTCCTTCACCTTCTCTTCCTAAAATAGGTTTGGCAAAGTATGAATTACCTATTGCTGTTGCACTCAGTGATGTTTTCGGAAAATATTCCCAGACTGTTCCAGCATCTTTGCCAGAAAAAAAGTCATATCCCAAATCTTTAATTAGGGCAAATATACTTTTTGGTTGCAGTGCAAAGGCAGAACCAAAGTTTACAATCACAATTTTATTCTCAAAAATTAATTGCTCTAGAGCCGGCCATAATCTTTCACCTTTTTCATCAGTATCATGGATTAGCCATTCCACTGGATACCACATAAAAAGTATATCTATTGGTTTTTTTGTTCTCTGGTCAAATAGATACTCACCATCTTTGATGCCAAGATATTCTAAGGGTAAAATCGTACTTTTGGACTCCAAGTGATTTCTTAGCCATCGCATAGTACCTAAATCTTCGGCATTATTCAAAGCTGTAAATGCTACGCGACAGTCTGTAATTGGTTTACCCAAATTTAATGCGGCTCTATTTACATGTTGATTAAGTGTTATTTTTAAGATTTTTTGAGCATCTAAATCTGGTTGTTGCAATCCAAAATGTCTGGCGACCTTATTATTGCCGTCCGTACACTCAAACCAAAAACTAGGAGTTTGGGGATTAGTTTCTACTACCTTTTTTATCCCCGTTTCTTGATTCCAGCACCAGTCAAGACGCATACAAAATGGTGCGAGGAAGTCATATTTAACTAACTTGATAGTAGCTTCCGGAAATCCATAGTAAAGTAGTGTATCCTCATCAAGAGTGCGGATAATTTGCCACACTTGCGTTAAAACACTACCGACTGATTCCGATGCTTGCTGAATTTCTTGTATCGTCTGCGGTAAAACTTTATGGCAATAATAAAGAGCGTAAGGTGTTTCTTGGTCAGTCAGAGGTATACCTGTTCCTTCTTCAATAGGAGCAAAGTTGTACCAACCCATTTTCATTGACTGAAATAGACGCTTTCGTTGAGGACTGTTGAAAATATTCATAACTCTCTTATCCACCCGCATGACCACCGCGACCGAAACTACCAAAACCACTACGTCCCTTGGCAGAACCATTGGATGTCCCGACCTCCGATGAATCACCAGAACCGGATCTTCTAATGCTACTCCCACCAGAGTAACCACTTGTGCCGCTACCATTAGATGAGGGTGAACAGTTATTGGGTTGTTGTTTAGCGTTCGGCGACGTTGTGGAAATGCAATCTGACTGTCTTGCTTCTGGGGTTGTCGCACAAGAAGCAAGTAGCGATACAGTCATAACGAACACTATTAGTTGAAATAAACCTGGTTTCAATTTCATGAGTCTTTCTGGATGAATATACAGATGTCAGTTACGGAATTTATGCAAGATAACTACAAGGGTCAAAAATAGATTTCGCATTTCCAGATAGATTTTTTAAGGGTATATCCACGATTTAGAGAATTGCTAAACAAACCCTCTCCAACCCTGTGGCAAAATTTATTAGAGTCCTTCCATAGTTAGTTTGCCCAGCATGACCGCAACTATTCCCAATCTCCCCAGTCTCTACGACCCCTTTTCCACCGAAGCCAAGTGGCAAAAATTCTGGGAAGACAACCAAGTTTACAAAGCTGACCCCAACAAAGGCGGCGAACCCTACTGCATCGTCATTCCACCGCCGAATGTCACTGGCAGTTTGCACATGGGTCACGCTTTTGAAAGTGCGTTGATTGATACCCTCGTGCGCTACCACCGGATGCAGGGACGCAATACCCTATGGCTACCCGGAACTGACCACGCCAGCATCATTGTGCATATTATGCTGGAAAAGCAACTCAAAAAAGAGGGTAAGACTCGCTACGAATTGGGGCGCGAAAAATTCCTAGAACGCGCTTGGCAATGGAAAGCGGAGTCCGAGGGAACAATTCTGAATCAGCTACGACGCTTAGGTGTCTCGGTGGACTGGTCACGGGAAAGGTTTACCCTGGATGAGGGTTTATCTAAGGCTGTTGTGGAGGCATTTACTCGCCTTTACGAGGAAGGCTTAATTTATCGTGGTGAATATTTAGTTAACTGGTGTCCTGCTTCTCAGTCGGCTGTGTCTGATGTGGAAGTAGAAAATCAAGAGGTGAATGGAAATCTCTGGCACTTCCGCTATCCCCTCACCGATGGTTCCGGTTTTGTAGAGGTGGCGACAACTCGACCAGAAACGATGCTGGGTGATACGGCTGTAGCAGTTAATCCCAATGACGATCGCTACAAACATCTCATTGGCAAAACTGTAACTCTGCCAATTCTACAACGAGAAATTCCGATCATTGGCGATGAATATGTTGACCCCACTTTCGGTACAGGTTGCGTGAAAATAACTCCTGCCCATGACCTAAATGATTTTGACATGGGTAAGCGTCACAATCTGCCGTTAATCAACATTATGAACAAAGACGGCACTCTCAACGCTAATGCTGGGGAGTTTCAAGGACAAGACCGCTTTGTTGCTAGAAAAAATGTGGTTTCTCGCCTAGAAGCAGATGGCTTTTTGGTAAAGATAGAAGATTATAAACATACCGTTCCTTACAGCGATCGCGGTAAAGTACCTATTGAACCCCTCCTCTCAACTCAGTGGTTCGTCAAAATTCGCCCTTTAGCTGACAACACTCTCGAATTCCTCGACCAGCAAACTTCTCCAGAGTTTGTCCCCCAACGCTGGACAAAGGTCTATCGTGATTGGCTAGTAAAACTCACTGATTGGTGTATCTCTCGCCAATTATGGTGGGGACACCAAATTCCGGCTTGGTACGCTATCAGTGAAACAGATGGACAAATTACTGATAATACGCCCTTTGTCGTGGCAAAGTCGGAAACCGAAGCTTGGGAAAAAGCCAAATCACAATTTGGCGAAAATGTCAAGTTAGAACAAGACCCAGATGTGCTGGATACTTGGTTTTCTGCTGGACTCTGGCCATTTTCGACTTTAGGCTGGCCAGAACAAACTCAGGATTTAGCAACTTATTACCCGACTACCACTTTGGTAACAGGCTTTGATATCATCTTTTTCTGGGTAGCCAGAATGACTATGATGGCTGGGCATTTTACGCAGCAAATGCCTTTCCAAACAGTTTACATTCACGGCTTGGTGCTGGATGAAAAAGGCCAGAAGATGTCTAAGAGCAAAGGTAATGGCATTGACCCGTTGTTATTAATTGACAAATATGGTACTGATGCTCTGCGGTATACCCTAATTAGGGAAGTGGCTGGCGCTGGTCAAGATATCCGCTTGGAATACGATCGCAAAAAGGATGAATCAGCATCTGTAGAGGCATCCCGCAACTTTGCAAATAAGTTGTGGAATGCTGCCCGGTTTGTGATGATGAATTTGGATGGACAAACGCCGCAACAATTGGGGAACCCGGTAGCTACCGAATTGAGCGATCGCTGGATCATCTCGCGGTATCATCAAGTTATCAAACAAACCACGAATTACATCGATAATTACGGTTTAGGGGAAGCAGCAAAAGGACTCTACGAATTTATCTGGGGTGATTTCTGCGATCAATATATTGAACTAGTGAAATCTAGATTGCAAGCAGATGCCGATCCAGTATCGCGGCGGGTAGCACAGCAAACCCTCGGCTACATACTAGAAGGGATTATGAAACTGCTTCATCCCTTTATGCCTCATATTACCGAAGAAATTTGGCAAACTCTCACCCAACAATCAGCAGATTCACCGCAAACTTTGCCATTACAAATCTATCCCCAGGTAGATGCAAATTTAATTGATTCAGCATTAGAAGAACAGTTTGAATTGCTGATTGCTACTATCCGCACAATTCGGAATTTGCGAGCTGAGGCGGATATTAAGCCAGGGGTAAAAGTGACAGCGAATTTGCAAACTGAAAGCCAGAAAGAGCGAGAAGTTCTCACTGCTGGACAGTCTTATATTAAAGATTTGGCGAAGGTTGAGACTTTAACTATTACTGACAAGCAAGAAAACCAAACTGTTGCTGCGAAAAAACCTCAAAGGGGTTTGAAGACAATTGGCTTAATTATCGTGGCTATTGTCTTTGGTAGATTGGGTTTAGCTGCGGGAAATGCCATTGATGACATTCCCATCGTCGGAACTTTCTTTGAACTAATTGGTTTTGCTTACACAGCGTGGTTTATTAGCCAAAATTTACTTACTGCTCAAGCAAGACATAAGTTATGGAGACAGTTTTTTCCGCAGAAAGAATTAGAACAACCACAAGAACCAGAAAATGCGATCGCAGGTGTAATTGGTACAATACAGGTGCTAATTCCTCTAAGCGGTGTGGTAGATATTGAAGCTGTGCGTGCCAAGCTAGAAAAAAGCTTGAGTAAAGCTGAAGCAGAAGTTCAATCCTTGAGTACCAGATTAAACAATCCTAGTTTCGTAGATAGAGCTAGAGCTGATGTGGTACAGGGAGCGCGTGATGCCTTAGCAGAAGCACAGAAGCAAGCTGAAATTTTGCGCGATCGCCTCAAGGGGTTGTCGTAGCGATCGCCTGCGTGGCTTAGGATAACTGTAATGGGTAATGGGATTATTAATTCCCAATTACCCATTACCAATTAACAAGATCCAAATCTCAATTCTGGGACTTATTATTTTATTAAACTTTTTTAATTTTTAATTTTTAATTTTTAATTGGAGCGAAGCGACCCTCATGCTATATCTAGCCCAGGTGCGTAAAAACGATTTTTTAGACCAGCACCAGTTACGCTTATTGGCGCGTCAAGAAGCTGATAACTTGTGGGCGATAATTCCCGAAGAAGCTTTCATTCTGCTAGGCAAGGGAAAGATCATGAGTGAGAACTTGCTTGTTCTAGTCGAACTTTCTCCTACAGGCGATATTGAAAGAATAGAAGACGCTGCCAACTGGGTACTCCATCTGGTACAAAACTACCTCACCATCGGCATTACCCCAGAATTTTTGCAGCACGAAGCCGAGCGAGCAGAACATTGGCGACAATCCCTGACGTTGCAAAATCAAGACTTAGCAAGGCGTTCTTTAGAGTTAGAAGCCAGACGCGAACAAATTCAAGCTTTAGAAGAAAGCCTCAAACGCGAGAAAAATGGTTATTCCCAAGAGGAAAGTTAAAAGTTTGCAGTTATGTTGCACTCAAATGTGTATTTATGACAGATTACCCAGCAAGAGTTGATCTGTCTCTTACTGGGTAATTTCTCAATGCTTGTTATAGTTAGCTTGCGTTAGGCAATGATAGTAATATTTGCACTACTAAGCGCCACCTGATTGGAGAACTGGGCAATTTGAATAACTTGTGCAGCATTACCAGTTCCATCCGCGTCAAAGAAAAGATTACCCGTAGTTTTATCGTACATAAAGCGGTCGCTCGCTGCGATCGCAGTGGTACCAAGTCGAAATAAGCCTGCATCAAGCGTAGTATTTTGAGATTGAACCAGTCCGAATTCAGCCTTGGAAATCAAGATAGTATCCTCTCCAAGAGTAAAATCAGCGATCGTATCATACCCTCCAATACGGGTACCAGTTAGGTTGAAGCTATCTTGCCCAGTTTCACCAGTCAATACATCTCGACCAACTCCACCAGCGATTAGATCGTTACCTGCACTACCGAACAAGGTGTCATTGCCTGAGTTACCAAAGAGGCTGTCATTGCCATCTCCTCCTGTTAACGTGTTAGCAGCATTATTTCCCATCAGGATGTTATTAAGGCTATTACCAGTACCATTGATTGCTCCGGTTCCAGTCAGAGTCAAATTCTCTAGGTTATTTACCAACACCCAATTCACCGAAGAATTGACTAAATCTGTGCCTGCATCTAAGCCTTCAATAATCAAGTCGTTTACGTTGTCTACAGTGTAAATATCATTACCGACTCCACCATCAAGACTGTCAGTCCCTGCACCTCCATTCAAGGAGTCATCACCTACACCGCCTAACAAGGTATCATTACCTGAGCTACCAAAGAGGCTATCGTTGCCATCAACTCCATTTAACGTGTTAGCACCACTATTTCCCGTCAGGATGTTATTAAAGCTATTACCAGTACCATTGATTACCCCACTTCCAGTCAGGGTCAAGTTCTCCAGGTGATCTGCCAACACCCAATTCACCGAAGACTTAATTAAATCAGTGCCTGAATTTAAGCCTTCAATAATCGAGTCGTTTACGTTGTCTACAGTGTAAATGTCATTGCCAGCTCCACCATTAAGACTATCAGATCCTAAACCTCCATCCAAGGTGTCATCACCTGCACCGCCTAACAAGGTGTCATTGCCGGAACCACCAATTAGGCTATCGTTGCCATCTTCTCCATTCAAGATGTTAGCACCAGTATTGCCAATCAAGATGTTATTAAGACTGTTACCAGTACCATTGATTACCCCACTTCCAGTCAGGGTCAAGTTCTCCAGGTTATTTCCCAACACCCAACTCACCGAAGATTTAACTAAATCTGTGCCTGCATTTAAGCCTTCAATAATAATATCGTTCAGGTTGTCTACGATATAAATATCATTGCCGACTCCACCATTGATACTATCAGATCCTAAACCGCCATCTAAGGTATCATTGCCTGCACCACCCAACAAGGTGTCATTGTCGGAATCACCAAAGAGGTTATCGTTGCCATTTTCTCCACTCAAAATGTTAACGCCAGTATTACCAATCAAGATGTTATTAAAGCTATTACCAGTACCATTGATTGCCCCACTTCCAGTCAGGGTCAAGTTCTCCAGGTTATTTCCCAACACCCAACTCACCGAAGATTTAACTAAATCTGTGCCTGCATTTAAGCCTTCAATAATAATATCGTTCAGGTTATCTACGATATAAATATCATTGCCTTTACCACCGATGAGACTGTCAACTCCTGCACCACCATCTAAGGAATCATTTCCATCGGCGCCATCAAGGGTGTCATTATCACCTAGTCCTTGGAGCGTGTCATTGCCCTGCAATCCTGAGATGACATCAATATTGGCTGTACCATTTAGGTTGTCTGCACCTAAAGTACCATTAATCACATTGTATTGATTAATAGTCAAGTTGACGGTAGCAGTACTATTGCCTCCATGCCCATCACTTATTGTGTAAGTGAAGGCATCGAAGCCATAATAGTTTTGAACAGGGGTATAAGTGTAAGTACCGTCGTTGTTGTTAACTAAGCTTCCTTGGCTAGGTTGGGTGAAGCCAGTAATACTCAAAACATCACTAACATCGACATCTTTATCATTGCTTAACAGAGTAGTAGCACTAATAATAACGGGTATGTTTCTTTTTGTGGTGATGCTATCGTTAACAGCAACAGGCACATCATTCATCGCCGTAATATTAATATCGCGGGTAACGGCAGTACTATTAGCAGTCCCATCATTAATTAGAAAGCTGACGGTACGAGGTGTAAGACTGGGGTTATCACTGCTGTTGGTATAAGTAATAGAACGTAGTGCGGTTTGATAATTAGCAACGGTGGCACTGCCAGTTAAGGTTAAGACACCTGTGGTGCTGTTGTAGCTGCCCATAATCCCATTTTGATTGGTGAAGGCGAGGCTATCTTGAGCAGAAACAAAGCCACTGCTAATTCTGACAGTAGCACTAGCTAAGTTAGCAGAGTCTTCATCGCTAACGGTGATGCCTGAATCGATGGCTGTAGTAGCGTTCTCGGTGTATGCCAGAGCAGAGTTGGTAGTAGTAGCAATGGGCGCATTGTTCACTGCCGTAATATTAATATTGCGGGTAACAACAGTACTATTATCAGTCCCATCATTGACCACAAAGCTGACGGTACGAGGTGTAGTAGTGGGGTTATCACTACTGTTGGTATAAGTAACAGAACGTAGTGCGGTTTGATAGTTAGCAACAGTGGAACTGCCAGTTAAGGTTAAAACACCTGTGGTGCTGTTGTAGCTGCCCGTAATCCCATTTTGGTTGGTGAAGGCGAGGGTGTCTTGAGCAGAGACAAAACCATTGGTAATGCTGACAGTGGCACTAGCTAGGTTGTCTGAGTCTAAGTCACTAACAGTGATACCTGAGTCAATGACTGTAGTGGTGTTCTCGGTGTATGCCAGGGCGGAGTTAGTGGCAGTAGCAACAGGTGCATCATTTACTGCCGTAATATTAATATTGCGGGTAATGGCAGTACTATCAGCAGCCCCATCATTAACTATAAAGCTGATGGAACGAGGTGTAAGACTGGGGTTATCACTGTTGTTGGTATAAGTAATAGAACGTAGTGCGGCTTGATAATTTGCAACACTAGAACTGCCAGTTAAGGTTAAAACACCTGTGGTGCTGTCGTAGCTACCCGTAATCCCATTTTGGTTGGTGAAGGCGAGGGTATCTTGAGCAGAGGCGAAACCACTGGTAATGCTGATAGTGGCACTAGCCAAGTTGTCTGAGTCTTGATCGCTGACGGTGATGCCTGAGTCAATGGCTATAGTGGTGTTTTCGGTGTATGCCAAGGCAGAGACAGAAGCAGAAATGATTGTCGGGGGAACCCCTTTATTGGGGTTTAGTTGGGCATATATCCCATTGTCAGACAAGTCTTGACCATCGCTTTGCCAGGAAATGACAAAGTCTCCCCCTGCATTCATTGCAACTGTGGGGATACTTTGGTCGCTGGTGGTGTAGGTATTAACCTTAAATTCGCCCCCTTGAGCCACCCCAAGATTATTGTAGCGTTGGGCATATATTCCATTACTAGAACCATCCTGACCAAAGCTTTGCCAGGAAATGATAAAGCTCCCATCTGCATCCATCGCGACTGTGGGATTAGCTTGGTCGCTGGTGGTGTAGGTATTAACCTTAAATGCGCCCCCTTGAGCCACCCCAAGATTGTTGTAGCGTTGGGCATATATCCCATTAATAGAACCATCCTGACCATCGCTTTGCCAGGAAATCACAAAGTTCCCATCTGCATCCATCGCGACTGTGGGGTTAGCTTGGTTGTTGCTGGTGTAGGTATTAACCTTAAATTCGCTCCCTTGAGCCACCCCAAGATTGTTGTAGCGTTGGGCATATATCCCATTACTAGAACCATCCTGACCAAAACTTTGCCAGGAAATGACAAAGTCCCCATCTGCATCCATTGCGACTGTAGAGTTATATTGATCGCTATTGGTATAGGTATTAACCTTAAATTCATTCCCTTGAGCCACCCCAAGATTGTTGTAGCGTTGAGCATATATCTCATAGCTAAACCCTTCCTCTGAACTAATCCAAGAGATAACAAAGTCCCCACTTGAATCCATCGCTACTGCTATGGGATTAGCTTGGTCGCTGGTGGTGGAGGTATTAACCTTAAATTCGCCCCCTTGAGCCACCCCAAGATTGTTGTAGCGTCGGGCATATATATCAGTACCCTCTTTACTATCACTTTGCCAGGAAATAACAAAGTCACCATCTGTATCTATCGCTATTACGGGATTATATTGATTGCCACTAGTGCTAGTATTAACTTGAAATTCGCCCCCTTGAGGTGTTCCGTCGGTGTTATAGCGTTGGGCATATATCTTAGTTCCGTCTTGACCATTACTTTGCCAGGAAATAACAAAGTCACCATCTGCATCTATAGCTACTGTGGAGTTAGATTGATTGCCAATGGTGGTGGTATTAACTTGGAATTCAGTCATGAAAAACCTCTGAAAAAACTAAAGATTTGATTTCAACAATTACGGTCTGATTAGATAGATTCGTTAGTTATTAGGAATCACTGCACTCGGTCGCAGCCAATAGTTAAACTCTGGTGCAGTAAATGCTTGGCGGATTTCTTTTCGTTCCTGATTCAAAACCATCGGACGCTGTACACCAGCAAGAAACTGTACATCATAAAGTTCTTGACAGCCTGCGGTGAACTTCAGCATCCCTACCTGCTGCCCATTTCGTAAATCCACGACTGCCACACCACAGAGCAACTTCTCAAATCGTTGAGTTATGGGCAACCCTCCGAAAATATGCCGTTCCCGAATCTGGCATAGTCCCACTAGGGCGTAATACCCAACGCAGCACAACCCCCGTAGAAATCCAGGGAGTACACAGACTACTTGTTGGTCTCCTGATTCTGGATGAATGCGCCATATTTCCCCTGCACCAGAGTTGAGTAACCACAAAAACCCGTCATGCCAAATTGGGGAATGGGGCATTGATAATCCATTTACAATAATTTCATTGCTCTCTACTTCCACTACGACTCCACCGTTGGCTTTGCCTGAGCGCCATCCTCCAACGGTATCTGTCGCACCAAGGGCAGTCACATACTTGGGTTTACCATCCACCATTGCTAATCCATTCAGGTGGCATCGGTCTTCTGGCACTACTTCAGAAATAAATTTGGGATGCCAGCGCGGTACAAAGCTAAAGTCTGGACTCAAAGCAGAAAGACACGAAAAGCGGGTGTTGACAATCCATAGCCCTTCTCTGCCAAATTCCAGGTCGTGAATGTTCAGGTCGCCTGTAAAATATGTCATCCGTGGCAAATATAGGGCATCGTAGCGTCCGGGCTGATCTTCTAAAAACTCATAAGCTAAGGCGGGGGCATTGGCTAATAAACAGACTTCATGATGGCTAGCCAGTGCTAGCCGTGAACCATTCACTGCTAATCCCATTGGTTTGGAAAATTGGCGTAACAGCATGGTTATCTGTTCCCCATTCCAGCCTACTAGTGCCAGTTTTCCAGCTTGGTAGGTGGTGATGGCAATTGAACCTCCAGCTTGACTTAGCCAGGAAATAAATCCTTGATCGGCATCACATTGAATTAAGTTATTCTCTTCTGGCGCAGTAGTAGGAAAAGTGGACAACATAAATCAGTTGAATTAAATTTCAAATTTTGTTGAGGAACTTTAGGTTTAGTTAAATACAAAATATACTCAGTGGCTCCAGCCCTTAAAATTGAGCTGTAAATTACCAACTATGAACCCCGAAAATTACTGGCACAAAGCACTAGTACAGCATGGCGTAAATCCAGCTATCACCTCAATTAAGCAGACAAGTTGCTCTGAGCAACTGGTTAAAGGTGAACAAATTTATGCCAAAGTGTACTAGTGATTGATGTCATTAGTTTTGATGAGTTGTGAAAGTTTGTAGTCAGGGCTAAAACTCTTGAAATTGACTGATAAATCGCTCACTACGAAACTCTCAGAATTAATGACACAGGCCACTAGGCGTGCCATCATTATCAATAAACAAGTCTGTACCAGAAACAGCACCTAAAAGAATCGTCCCGAGAAAATAGGTCGCGCCGCCATAAAGCTGCACTGGATCTAACTTTGCAGATGTTTTGAACTTGGTTTTTTATAATGTCCTAGTGGTAAATTTTATTTGGTAATCTACTGTTATAATAAAGACTATTTTATTTAAAAATAAACTGTATATATACTGAATGTAAAAATTGGTTAAAACTTCAATAATTTGAAAACTCGATCAGCAAGTTTTATTACTATAGCGGCGAATTGCGTTGTTATGGTTAAGAAAATGCGTAAGTGTAGTCCGTGGAATACATCGCCATCTTTTGTATTAAATATTTAGCCTAAACCCGTATAAATATGCGATTTTTCACTCGAAATCAATAGAGGTAAAAGTAGCAAGTCTGACACAAGTTGCCTTGTAATGGCTGAAATTCCTGCTAAAAAAAGATTATAAAAATAAAATTATTATTTGACCCACAATTACCTAAAAAAGCTTTTTTGGTGTGCCATTTAAAATGTACGACGAAAGTAGGATGAGACAACAAGAGTATGGTGTAACAGTATGGTTCACTGGTCTGAGTGGTGCAGGTAAAACTACTATCTGCCAATTCGTGGAGAAGAAACTGCGGATACAGGGATACAGAGTTGAAGTTCTGGATGGTGATGCGGTACGTCAAAACCTATGCAAAGGATTGGGTTTCAGTAAAGAGGATCGAGTGGAGAATATTAGGCGCATTGGTTTTGTATCTCAACTTCTTGCCAGAAATAATGTAGTTGTATTGGTTTCGGCCATTTCACCATACCGCGAAATTCGGGAAGAAGTGCGCCAAAGTATTCCACATTTCATTGAAGTTTACGTCAATGCATCATTAGAAGTTTGTGAACAGCGAGACGTAAAAGGGTTATATAAAAAAGCAAAAGCTGGGGAAATTAAGCACTTTACTGGTATTGATGCTCCTTATGAAATACCACTCTGTCCTGAAGTCGAATGCAAAACTAACCAGGAAAGCGTTGCTCAAAGTGCAACTAAGGTCTTAAAAAAGCTAGAAGAGTTGGGTTATATAATTGCTACAATTAATGGTTTATGAGTTAAATAAAGTTTTTAACTCATAACTTTTACTAAGATGCCAATAATTGCCGAATTAATCTGGCTACAGCTTTCTGGGTGAAGCGGTTGGCAATTTGTTGACCTAAACGTTGTACATCAGAATTTACCAATAACTGGGCAATTTGGGATGCAACCTGGACTGGATCAAAACCTCTTGTTTCTCGGAGAATACCTAATATACGTTTAATATGCTCCAAGGTTTGTTGTTGTTCAACTGTAGCCGCTGGAGTTTTATTCACAGCTGTCAATCCTACTCGTTCTCGTAACAAGGAGGTAAAGTTATGCAAAACATTTTTACCTAAAGCATCAAGTCCGTTAACAGATTCATCTACTAGCTTGTCACGAATAAAAGCACCCCGTTCAGATGAGAGAAATTCTATCCCCTGATTCAGCACTAAATTAAAGTCGTAGTCTTGACTATTACGCGCATTTTTTAACAAGTTTTCTAAGCGATTCCAGCGAAATCTGCCATCTTTAAATAACAAATCTTGCAATGATGCTCTTAATTGCGGCGCTGGGTCTGTTAACAGGCGTTTAGAAACGTAGGGATAAGCTTCGCTGAGGACTTTAAAGTTGGGATCTATATATATTGCAATACCTTCGAGTGTCACCAGGGAGCGAATAATTAAGGCGTAGTAAGGCGGTACACGGAAAGGATACTCATACATCAAAGCCGATAGTTCATCAGTGATGCTTTTAATATTAAGATCGGCAACACTAGCTCCTTCCGCATCAGCAAAGACTCTGGCAAAAGCTGGGATAATTGGTGTTAAATCGGTTTCTGGTGATAAGAAATCTAATTTAACGTAATCTTTTGCTAATCCTTCAAAATCGCGGTTGACGACGTGAACGATCGCTTCAATCAAACCATAACGCTGGGGTGGCTTAATCTCACTCATCATCCCAAAGTCGAGATAAGCTAACTTACCATCGGTTGTTGCTAACAAATTACCAGGGTGGGGATCTGCATGGAAAAATCCATGCTCTAGCAGCTGGCGCAGGGAACACTGCACACCCACTTCAATTAGATAACGAGCATCTATACCTTGGGCGCTAATTTCTTCTGTTTGGGTTAATTTGGTGCCGTTAATCCACTCCATCGTCAAGACGCGACGATTGGTGTATTCCCAGTAAATTTTCGGTACATATACGTCTTTTATATGACCGTATAACTCGAAAAATCGTTCGGCATTTTCACCCTCATGGATGTAATCCATCTCTTCAAAAATGCGATCGCCTAATTCATCGAGAATCCCAACTAAGTCACTTCTTACCTTTTTAACCTTTTTCTGCACCCAAGCAGCGAGGTTACGCAAGATATACAAGTCAATGGTAATTCCCTCTCTTAAGTCAGGGCGTTGAACTTTAACAGCAACTTCTTCACCAGTTTTTAGCTTACCCTTATACACTTGCCCCAATGAAGCCGCAGCAATTGGCTGGGCCGAGAGTTCCGCGTAAACCTCTTCTGGAGGTGCGCCTAGTTCTTCTTTAATAAACTGGTAAGCAATTTCGTTAGGAAAAGGCGGTAATTGGTCTTGTAGTTTAGTTAATTCTTCTAGATATACCGGAGGAACCAGATCCGGTCTGGTAGATAAAGCTTGTCCAATTTTGATGTAAGCAGGCCCTAATTGGGTCAGCAATACTCGTAGCTGAGTAGCTCGACGGCGGTCATTTTTGACGATAATTCCCCGTTTACTATCCGACCACAACCCAAAAACAAAGGATAGAGCCGGCCCCAACACGGCGAAAATCCGCCGTACAACTTGTAGGGGCCTGTTTTGGTAATGCGCCGCAATCACCACAGGATCGTAAAGCGTCTCAGGTTGGTCTGTTGTCCTTAACTGTTGGGCTGCTAAGAGTCTTGGCGATCGCACAACTAAGCTTGATGTACCATCTTCTGGCACTATATCAATAACGTCCAGTTCGCCTCGGCTATTTGTGCCGTTGCTACTGTCCTCCTGAATCGGTCGGGAACTAGGGGGAAATGTCTTAACAATCATGAAGAATGGCCACCAGTCAGAACGATCACATTAAGTATTGTAACAATATGTTGATGGATTGGACATAGGCCATTAGACATTGGGCATTAGGATTAAAAAATTTTTTTCCCTACCCAGTCGCCAGTACCCAGTGGTTTGTTACACTTAAACGGGCATACTAGTTCAATCGTATTAGATATTGCTAGTTGCTCAAAGATGAGACTTATTATCCTGTAAGTTGGAAGTATCCGGCATCTGCCCTCATGGAGAATTTGGCTTGATGTTGCTCTGCCTGCGAATAGAAAACTTTGCCCTAATTGACCAACTGGAATTGGAATTTGGCGCCGGACTAAATGTGTTAACAGGTGAAACCGGCGCTGGAAAATCGATTATCTTAGATGCCATTGATGCCGCTTTGGGCGGTAAAGTCTCTAGTCGAGTCATTCGCACGGGGACAAGTCGGGCAATGGTAGAAGCGACTTTCACCTCAAACGCCCCCTTAGCCGCTTGGTTAACTGAACAAGAAATAGATTTGCTTGATGAAAATTCCGTAGTTATTAGTCGAGAAATCACAGCCACTGCTAGTAATATCCGCAGTCGATCGCGGGTGAATGGCGTGTTGGTGAATCGGCAGATTATGGGAGGAATGCGCGATCGCTTGGTGGAAATCACCGCCCAAGGTCAAACTGTACAAGTGGGACAATCTGCCCAAGTCCGCGATTGGTTGGATTTATATGGCGGTGATTCTCTAATGCAGCAGCGTCATAAAGTCGCCACAAGTTTCAGTGCTTACCAACAGGCGAATTTAGCACTAGAAAAACGCCGCACATCAGAACGGGAACGCTTACAACAACTCGACTTACTCACTTATCAAGTGCAAGAACTAGGAGCAGCCAATCTGTGCGAACCTGATGAATTGGAACAGTTGGGACAAGAAAGGGAACGCCTAAATCATGTCGTTGATTTGCAACAAATGAGTTACAAGGTTTATCAGGCTTTGTATCAAAACGATCATGAAACTCCCGCCGCAGGTGATTTATTGGGAGACAGTGAGGCAATCTTAAATGACATGGTGGAATATGATACGCAATTGCAACCCTTATTAGAATTGGTGCGGGACGCGCAAGCTGCGGTAATGGAAGTGGGAAGGCAGATTAATGCTTATGGGGATGGATTAGAAGCCGATCCGCATCGATTAGAAGAGGTGGAAGAACGAATTCAGGAATTAAAGCAAATTTGCCGCAAATATGGGCCGACACTTACAGAAGCGATCGCTTATTATCAGCGTATCCAAGGGGAATTAGCCCAACTTAATGACAGCGAACAATCTATCGAAAAGCTAGAACAGCAAGAAAAGGCGTGTTTTGAGAAACTTACCCAAGCAAGTAATCAGTTAACTCAACTGCGGAGTAAGGCGGCTGCTAATTTAGAATCACGTTTGATAGCTGAACTCAAGCCCCTAGCGATGGAAAAGGTGAAATTTTTGGTTGAAATATTACCAGCTTTCCCAACTGCTATGGGAGCAGATAAAATTACTTTTATGTTTAGTTCCAACCCTGGAGAACCACTGCAACCTTTAACGGAAGTTGCCTCTGGTGGGGAAATGAGCCGTTTTTTACTGGCGCTGAAAGCTTGTTTTTCTCAGGTTGATGCGGCTGGGACAATGGTATTTGATGAAATTGATGTTGGGGTTTCGGGAAGAGTCGCCCAAGCGATCGCAGAAAAATTACACCAGCTAAGTCAACGCAACCAAGTATTATGTGTTACCCACCAGCCTTTAGTTGCAGCAATGGCCGATCGCCATTTCCGCGTAGATAAGCAAACTATAAATCAAGGCAAAGGTAAAAAAGCCAACAATGACAACGCCGAACAGCGTACTGTTGTCAGAGTTACTACCTTGGAGAATTTAAATACTCGCCGGGAAGAACTAGCACAGTTAGCTGGTGGTAAATCTGCAAGTGATGCGATCGCTTTTGCGGAATCTTTGTTATTACAAGCTGCTAACCATCGTCAAAAAATTAAAAATTAAACTTGAAGAAGAATTCAGAAGTCAGAATTCAGGAGCCGGAGACGTTTCCGTTGCTCCTACGTAGATTTTTTCACATAATCAAATTGGATTGCAATAGAAGTAATCTGCTCCTTGAAATTTTTAAAACAGCATTGTTGTCTTTTTACTCATAATGCCCATTTGTCAAGTCAGATTTATACCAATTTACATGATCTTACCCTGCAAATTGCATTAGTAAAATTATCTAAAGATTTGACATAAGCATCAAAAGATTTGGCATAAGCATCTAAATATTTTTCATTGTAAAAATAAGTATTTTTTTTTATATTCATTAACATGACCAGAAAAAATTACAGTTTTCTGCCAATATTTTTTCATAAAAACACTCTGTAATTTAGTCCAAAAAGCTCAAAATTAGCAATTCAAGAAACAATAAAAAAGCTACAGATGAAGCTTTATTGTGCTTTTTTGGCATTTATTAATGAAGCAAAATTTATGTCCTAATAGGAGAATTAACTCTAATGGCATCTGATTCAAATTCTGTTTTTGGTAACACCGTTAATAGTGGTAGTCAAGCTAGCAACCCTTTCGCATCTGGAGGCGCTTTTGGCATCCCAACGGCTGACAGCTTCGATTTTGATAAGTATGGTATTCCCAAAGAAGGCAGTTTCGATTCTGCTAAGTATGGCATCCCAACGGCTGAAAGCTTTGATCCTGCTAAGTATGGCATCCCAACGGCTGACAGCTTCGATTTTGATAAGTATGGTATTCCAAAAGAAGGCAGCTTTAGTTTAGGTAGCGCTGGCATCCCAACGGCTGATAGCTTCAACCCTTCTCAGTATGGTATTCCAACGGCTGATAGCTTTAATCCTTCTCAGTATGGTATTCCAACCGGAGGCAGTATACCAAATATTGGTGGTAGCCCAACTGCTTAGTGTGGGAATTGGTAAATTTAAGTTAGACATAATCCTAAAACTCTGGGTTTGTCTACCTCTGAATTAAGCGATATGCAACTTTCACTAAACAGAAATCCCATCCTAGCAAGAGATAACAATTATAATTTTGTAGCTTTTGCATAGGGTGGGGTTTTTATTATCTATGGAAGACTTAGTAGTGGATATAACTCCATCATCTAATACTTCCATTTTAAATTTATTTATACTCCTGCAAAGCCCCTAACTTGCGAATTCCCGGCCAAATCATAGCTGTAGCAATCACCACTAAAATTGTGCCAATTCCACCACCCACAACGGAAATTACCGGGCCAAATAGGGCCGCAGTCAAGCCGGACTCAAAGCCGCCTAATTCATTCGAGGCACTAATAAACACGCTATTAATAGCAGCAACCCGACCACGCAAATGATCCGGTGTTCTAATTTGAACTAATGTATGGCGAATCACAACGCTAATACTATCTAGTGCGCCACCAAGGATCAGCATTAACATAGACAGCCAAAAGGAACGAGAAAGTCCAAAGATAATTGTTACAACCCCAAAGCCAACCACTGACCATAATAAGGCTGGGCCTGCTTTGCGTAACGGTGGTAAATACGCCAGGGTGATAGCCATAGTCAAAGCACCGATGGAATGTGCTGCTTGTAGATATCCCAATTCCACTGGCCCCACATGTAAAATATCTTTGGCAAAGATCGGCAGGAGCGCGATCGCACCACCTAACAATACAGCAAACATATCTAATGTAATCGCGGCTAAAATCAACTGATTCTGCCAAACAAACTTAGCACCAGCTGCAAGTGCTTTAAATGAAATTGGCTCGGTTGCGCGGATGACTTTTTGCTCTTTGATCGCCAGCGTTAAAATAAAACACAGTAAAGCTGCGATCGCTGCTAATACATAAACTCCTGTAGCACTTCCTAACAGCGCAATCCCAAATCCTCCGAAGGCTGGGCCGATAACTGCGGCTAACTGAAAGCTACTACTATTCCAGGTGGCTGCATTCGTAAAAGCACTAACAGGTATCAACTGCCACATCAGAGCATCACTTGCAGGTTTGAGGAATGCTCTAGCAACACCTGTAAATACTAAGCAGGCGTAAATTAGAAAAATTGCACCTTGAGTATAGGAAAGTACTGCTAAAGCTAGGGAGCAGAGAGCTAGCAGCATTACCGAGAGTAACATCGTGAGTTTGCGATCGCGGCGATCGGCAACATCTCCGGCAATTAAGGTGAGAATAATCATCGGTAGAACTTGCGCCAGTCCTACACCACCTAAAGCGATCGCTGAGTTAGTCCGCTCATAGAGTTCCCAGCCAATCGCTACAGTTTGCATTTGCGACCCCACGAACAGCACCAGCCGTCCAATGGTAAATAGCCGATAGTCTCGAAACTTAAAGGCTGCAAAGGGATCGTGTTGTGCAACCTCAAAGTTATGGGGCTTTGAGTTCTGTTTTCTCGAAGACATTTTTTAGTAGAGTTAAGCCTTCTTCAATGTTGGAAATTTGGTCTTCTGAAAGACCTTTCAGCAAGTCAGTAATATGAGCGCGAGTTTGATCTTGGGATTGCTTGAGATGGTGTTTTCCATCTTCAGTTAAATTGAGCAGCACCCGCCGCCGCTCTTGAGGATGAGCAATCCGTTTCACGAAGTCCCGTTGTACCAAGCGTTCTATGGTTGCTGATGCCGTGGCAGAGGTGACACCTAAATGCTCTGCTAAGTCAGATAATGAAGCACCAGGATTCCGGTTGATAAATGCTAGCGATCGCAACTGAGGTATAGATAAAAAAGCGGCACTATGGGCACGCATATCCGCTCGGATAAACCGCATCACTAATGGAACTGTTTCCATTACTCTAGCGGCACATTCTTCGGAAGTTGCACCTTGATTAGGTTTATCCAAGGTCATGGGCTTGTTGTTCTCCTAGTTACATGGCTACCCGTGGATAAAGTTTTCCACCAAGGATGGCCAAAATGATTAATGTTAATAAGAGAATTGTACAATCCAGACCAAAGCCATAGATGCTAGTGCCGTTTAACAGCATGGTGCTACGTAACCCGTCAACCAGATAAGTCAACGGATTTAAATGGGAAATGAATTTTAACCAACTGGGCATCAACGAGATCGGATAGATGGCATTGCTAGCAAAAAATAACGGCATAGTTAACAATTGTCCAATACCCGTCATCCTTTCTCGGCTTTTCACCAAACAGCCAATAATTAATGAAAAAATACAAAATGTTCCCGCCCCCATTATGACTAGCAGCAGTACTTGGAGAATAGCTAGGGGATGAAGATTTAGTTTGACACCTAATAAAAATGACAATCCGTAAATGAATATTACCTGAGATAAGCACCTTACCCCACATGCTAAACCTTTGCCTAACACCATCGCTACACGGGGTGTTGGACTAGCTAAAAATTTATGTACAATCCCTAAATCTCGCTCCCAGATTAGCGTCATTCCACCACTAAAAATTGCCACAAACAAAATACTCTGAGCCAAGATGCCAGCAGAAATGAAGTCTAAATAGGGTAAGTTGCCTGTTGGAATCGCGCGAGTCCGGGCGAAAACTTGCCCAAAGATTAGCAGCCATAAAGCTGGTTGTACAGCCCGAACTATTAAATCAGTGGGATCGTGGCGGAGTTTACGGATTTCCAATTCTGCGATCGCCAGGGTTTTTGTAACTAGCTCTTTAATTGCAGAGATCAAATTTACTCGGACGGTGGGTGGTGCTTTAACCCAACCGTTGAGCAGCACGTCTGGTTCTCGCTGTGTCACGGTAGTTGACTCCTGATGTTAACTGGTCGCCTGTATAGTGAATAAAGACATCATCCAAAGTTGCATTTGGGTTATCTAAAGAAGCTTTTAAATTGGTTGGTGTACCTGTGGTAACGACTTCACCTTGCTGCATAATCGCCACTCGGTTACATAAGCTATCCGCTTCTTCTAAAAAGTGGGTTGTTAAAAATATAGTTGTGCCGTAATCAGCACAGAGTTGTAGTACAAGTTGCCATACTTGAGTTCGAGCGATGGGATCTAGTCCGACAGTCGGCTCATCAAGAAACAGAATTTGGGGTTGATGTAGAACTGATATGCCGATTTCCAGCTTGCGGATCATCCCACCAGAGTAGTTTCGTACCAAACGTTTCGCCGCATCTTGCAAACCCATGTATTCTAGAATTTCATAGATGCAGCGATCGCGTCCTTTGGCAGGTATTCCATACAGCTTGGCGAAGATTAAGAGATTTTCGTAACCCGTAAGGCTACCATCAGCAGAGAGCGCCTGGGGAACATAGCCGATAGCCCGTCTCACCGGATTAGATTGACGAGCCACGTCATAGCCAGCTAAGGTTGCTTTCCCTGCACTGATAGGCAGTAAAGTTGTCAACATCTTAAGAACTGTACTTTTCCCTGCGCCATTGGGGCCAAGCAATCCAAATACTTCGCCTTGTTCCACAGATATGCTCAGGTTATTAACTGCCGTGAACTTCCCAAAACGGCGTGTGAGTCGCTGAGTTTCCAGAATCAACGGTTTTGGTTCGCTAGCAGGTTGCGATCGATTTATTTTTGTCGTCAGTATTGTCACAAGTTTGATGCACTTCTATTAATTAGTAAATCTAACTATTAGCTTCTCAATAGATTTACCAGAAGTCAATAGACTTCTGGCATAAATTTGAATCAGAGTAAAGGGAAACTCAGTAGAGTGGCGGCGAGGTTATTGATGGGCGAAATATTACTGAAAAATTCACCGCAAACACTTGCTAGGATGGCTAATAGGTGAGAAATTTTCAGAATACCTACTGCTGCTCAGTTAAAAAGTCTATGCCGCATTTAATTTTCATCAACAAGCTGCAAAACCCTCTTGTATAAAGGTTCCGCCACCCAGAATCCTGCTTGGTTAATCAGAGCATCTAACAAAGGTTTCACAGCAGAAATCAGCCTTTGACTTTTAGCTTCAACCAAGATCCCTAAAATTCCTGTATAACCAAGATTTAGCCTAGCTGCAACCATGCGACCACGACGTTCATCAATCAAAACTTGATCTGCTTTCATTTCCAGTGCTAGAGCGATCGCTTCAGCTTCACCAATATCCAGTTCATTGCTGAATGCTTCAACCAGTATACGATCTTGAACTGGACGAGTTTGAATCCAGATAAAAGTTTGGACTTCAATTGCACCTGCAACTGGAAAGTTGGGATCAGTCAGTTCTCGGTAGACAGCTTCAGGAATTAGGACTGTTCCATAAAGCTGTTGTAGTAAATGAAGATGGTTAATGGCGGCGAGGTTATTAATGGGTGAAGTATCACTGACAATGATCACAGTCTCCCCATCGCCCGTAAGTTTTCTATATCTTGGTCAAAATCTTCGACTCCATAATGCACTGAAATTTGACGACTTGCAAGTAGATGCTGAAATGCTATACGATTCATGCCTGCAAATCGGCTGGCTTGAGCAAGGGTTAACTTTTCTTTTTGAAAGAGCATCACCGCAATTTCCTGCTTCATTTCGCCTTCAGTCATCCGAGTTGCGGTTAATATTTCGTTAGGAATGACGACGCTCATAATTATAATCCTTTCTATCACTACTATTCTAAGCAGCTTCAAACTCTTTGTTGCTGATTTGGTATACAGCAAAATGCCACTAGTATTAATACTGTTACATGGTTAGTAACAATTATGCTCTAGTAGTAGAGTATCGTGTACCAGATTATGAGAAATTGATTTATGAATTTTGAAGATATTACCAATAAAGCCGTTGAAAAAGGTGTAGAAACTGCTGTAGAAAAAACTTTAGGCGTTAAAGACCTAAAGACGGTAAAAGCCGTTGTAGAGACTGGTGCGGCCGCAGGCGCTGCTGTCAGTGCTGCTACAGGGTTATCTGTTGCAGCAACTTCAGGAGCAGGAATCACTTCTGGTCTAGCTGCGGCAGGTGGTGTGGTTGGTGGTGGTATGGCCGCCGCTCCTGCTGTATTGGCAGCAGGGCCAGCTTATGCTGGAGCAAAAATAATGAATGAAACTTTGTTCAAAGACCAACCGGATTTGTCTGCGGAAGAACGTGAAGCTCGTGCAGCTGCAAGAACAGCTACAAATATTGGGGCTGCTGCTGGTGTAGCTGGTGCTGGTGCTGTAACTGTAGCTGCTGGTGCTTCTGGTGCTGCAATTATGAGTACCCTTGCAGGTATCGGTGGTGTTGTTGGGGGAGGTGCGATCGCTGGTACTGCAATAGTTGCTGCTGCACCTGTTGCTGCTGCGGCAGCTATTGGATACGGGATATATAAACTTTTCGGCGGCGGTAAAGACAAATAGCGTTAAATATACAAATCGCCATAAAGCACAAGGATATACAAAATACTCTCCCATTAGGGAATTATTTGATGACATTTACGAAGTAGATTCAACAGTATTAATTCCAGAGACTCGTATAGCGATACTTAACATTAATGAAGAACTGGTTAGAGATTTAGCGAAATATCCTGAAATGTTATATGAACTCGACCCTAGAAAATTTGAGGAGTTAGTTGCTCATATTTTACAAAATAAGGGTTTTGATATCACCCTGACTCCAAAAACGAGAGATGGTGGTAGAGATATACAAGCAGTTCATAAAAGTTCCCTTGGCAATATGCTCTATTTGATCGAATGTAAACGCTATCAATCCTCGAATAAGGTTAGAGTAGAGTTAGTTAGATCCCTTTACGGTGTCAAGCAAAGAGAACGTGCGACAATGGGGATTTTGGTGACAACATCATCATTTACAAAAGATGCTTTAGATTTTGCATCCCCATTGAAATATGAACTCAGTCTGCGAGATTATGAAACACTAAAAAAATGGCTTAAGGATTATAAATAATAAATCTGAAATAAAATCATATCTATAAACCTTCTGCAAAATATCTGATTATGGTGATCGTTGTTTCCCTAAGCCCAGAATTAGAAGCACGACTCCGCGAGAAAGCTACACAGCAGGGACAAGATGTTAGTTTCGTTGCAGCCCAATTGCTAGAGGCTGTCCTAGAGTGGGAGGTGCAAGACTCAGAAGCAGCTATTAAGGGTATTCAGCAAGGATTAGAAGACTTTGAAGCGGGTAGATTCCGTTCATTTGATGATTTTGCTGACGAGCAACGTCGCAAGTATAATCTGCCAGCCGATTCATGAAATACCGCATTGAAATCTCTAGTGTAGCTGAAGCAGAAGCAGACAGCGCATTTTTGCAGTTATCTCAAGTTACTTCTCCTGAAAGGGCAAGTCAGTGGTATGCAGGATTACTACAAGTCATTGAGTCTTTATCGCAAATGCCAAGCCGATCTTCTCTAGGGAGAGAAAATGATTATTTTAGCCAAGAAATTCGCCAGATACTTTACGGTCGAGGACGCAACTCATACCGAATAATTTTCACGATTTTCGCAGGACAAGGGGTAAGGATGGGCAAATAGTTCTAGATCAAATTCGTACAGTTGACAAAACTCGATTAGTCAAAAAGCTAGGTCAGATTGACTCTGATGAACAAAAAGCAGTTTTAGATACCTTGGCTGAAATGTTTGCTGAATAATATGCCTAATAATTCTATAAACCGGATAGTTATACCAATTCTTTATGGCTAGGAGTTATATAACATCTTTGCTTATCTTCAACATTTTATTTCCACCAGGCTGGAATTCGTATTCAACCTTTCCAATATCTATTTTATAACCCATTGAAGTGTAATATTTTACTATTTCATCTAAATGTTGTGAGTGTTTCCACATTAAAGTTATCAGGGGAAATATTCGAACTTCTTTAGCAATACGCAACATCTCACCTACTGAATTTAAGTGAAAATCGTAATCGAGATGATCTGAATATAAAAATAATAAATGCGAACAAAGGGCTAGATCAAACTCTTGATTATCATAAGCCAATTTTGGCAATTCACCGACTGCATATCTATTACTCTTTTTGCCAGTTTCATAATCAGACAAAAATTCTCGAATAACTTTGACTCGATTGTGTCGCAAATCATCTGGAGATTTGTGATAGCTCCATACCCAATCATTCGATGTAGCCTTAACTTGGTTAATAATGTTATCTACCACTTCATTGAATCTTTGCAATATCTCATCGCCAGAAAATTGGTAGAGTGGATCAATAGAAACTACACTTTTACCCTGACGTGTCATTTCTGCATTAAAGCTTGCCGGGCCATCCCCAATTCCAATAATTTTTTTATTTAAATCTGCATTTGTTAAGTTGAATATTTTTATATATTCATCCATTGACCTTCCAAAAGGAACTACTTTATCAAGAACCATTGCCATAGAAGTTACCTCGTCAATATACTGATTAAACAGGATGATAGCATCAAAATGTTTTATTCACTGAGAGACGGCAATCATTCAGAAGCGCGTTAAGTTCTTTTATAACTGTCAAAGGATTTCTACCTATAAATAAAGCAGCGATCGCAGCTTCATAAGGATTTCTACCTGTTTTTTTGACAGCATTTATTGCAGCTTGATTTGATAATCCTCGGACACTAACTAGCCATGCCGCTAACACATGTCCAGTACGTCCAATTCCACCAGAACAGTGTACAACAACTTTCTCTTTTTGTTTATCAGCTTCTATTAAGAAAGGAAGTATTTTCTGTGTGAGGGTTTCTAAATCAGATAAATGGAAATCTGCAATTGGTGCCCAACAAATTAGCTGATTCCCAAATTCCTGTTTGTATATGTTTAGAAGATTAGAGTAAGAACCTAGCTGTTGTTCATCAAGAAGACAGCAAACACGCTTGATATCTTGACGCTTCATGAACTCTATCCAATCCTGAACATTCTTGTCGGTGTATCCAGGTCGCGCAGCACCAAAGACTATTTGCTCCTTCTCCCAAGCTGGGGCAAATTTATACATATTAACTATCTAGAGTCGAGGTTGATAAATCTCACCAATGGCAGAAAATAGCGATGGTTGCGCCAACGCTTTCAGCGATCGCAGTTTAAAAATATCTCTACAGCCGATGCCAGCTACAGTAACTATATCAAAGACTTAATACAATACCTACGTATACCCCATTATCTTGCTTTAGACTGATACTGTACTGCATCCAACCTATCTGGAAAAGAATAAGGTAGGTTGAATGGTAAGAATAAAGTTTTTCAATAAATTTTATATTTTTGTGAATTATCTTGCTGACTATACTACCTCTAATGCTTATTTTTAGGACTTTTGCAGCTTACTTGGCCAGCTCCAGTAGTTACCTTGACTAATCAATGAGGTTAAGAGAAACTAACTAAATACTGATGTGTGTGCTTATAATACTAATAAGTTTTGTAAAGATTCTGAGATATATATGTTGAAAGATGGAACATTAATTAACAAATGGCGAGTTAGTATCTAAAAATGTTCCTACGGCTATATTTGTAGCCTTCTGCTAAGGCAGTACAATTTAAGCGTACTTATCCTGGTTGACCAAAAGAATGGAGACATTAGAGTTCATAATCTATCCAGACGGTCGGGTACAAGAGAAAGTCACTGGCATTGTGGGTAATTCTTGCGCTGAAGTTACAGCAGCAATAGAGGCACAGCTAGGGCAAGTACTTAATCATGAGCCAACCTCAGAATATTTCGCCGCCAAGGTGCAGCAATCTAATCTGGCGAATACACACACCACTTACAGCGATTGGTAAGTTTTCACAGTAGTTTAGTGTTATTAATTCACAACCACCATGTCACACTTTAGCCAAATTAAGACTCAAATCCGTAACCTTGATTCTTTGAAAGATGCTTTGACTGAATTGGGCGTAGACTGGAAACCCGGCCCACGAGAAGTTCGTGGCTATCGCGGTCAAACCCATCCTGCGGAAGTTAGTATTGAGCAGGAAAATGGCTATGACATCGGCTTTAGATGGAATGGCAAGGAATATGAATTGGTGGCTGACTTGCAATATTGGCAACAAGATTTGTCTGTAGATGGATTTTTGCGCCAAGTAACACAGCGCTATGCTTATCAAACAGTTCTGAAAGAAACTGCTCGTGTTGGTTTTCAAGTTTCTGAACAACAAAAAAATGAAGATGGTTCAATTCGCCTGGTAGTACAGCGCTGGAGTGCGTAATGGCTGATTTTCTGCCGTCGCCGGAAGAACAAGAAGATAACCGTTCCGGTTTGGAACCAGAACTAGGGGGTTTTTTACGGGATGCCCCAGAACGTTCTGGTTTAGAACCGGAATTGGGTGGTATGCTACGCCAAAATGGTGTTTATGTTGACGAAATCACCTGTATTGGTTGTAAGCATTGCGCTCATGTTGCGCGTAACACATTTTACATTGAACCAGATTACGGGCGCTCGCGCGTGGTTCGGCAAGATGGGGACGCTGAGGAAATTATTCAAGAAGCAATTGATACTTGTCCGGTTGATTGTATTCACTGGGTTGATTACACTGAACTGAGAAAATTAGAAGACGAGCGCAAATATCAGGTAATTCCTTTAGTGGGTTATCCTGTAGAACAGGCAGTTGTTGCTAGCGAACGTCGGCGTAAAAAGCAAAAGTTAAAAACCAAAAAATCCCGTTATTAAGATAAAAACGTTAAATCAATATAATAAAGGACTGGTATATCCAGTCCTTTTGTTTTTCGTTATGTATTTAATTTCTGATGCAAGGATAATTTTGAATTCCCTGTAAGGGCTAACTCCCTTCATTTGAAATTTAGAGGATCGTGTTGTGAAAGCAATTTTTCTACTTTTGCCTCGTCTAACCTAGCGGTTAATCTTCTGGTTTCGTGCAAGTCTCTAGTAGTTTTTGCCAAAGTAAAAGTTGAGCCAACAGAGAAAGCCATACCCATACCCATAAAGCCTTTCACCCAGCCATTTACAGGTAAGTTTACAATACCGAAGCTGGTCATAGAAATAGAAATCACAAAAGCTGCCCAAGTTTGAATAACCCAAGCTGCACTATCTTTTTGGGTACCAATTGTTTGCATATTTTCTACCTTTAATATGAGTTATTAATACCAATTCTTAATTTGTAATTAAGAAGCGTAAGATTTAATCTGGGTTCCAGATTTGTATCTATAGTTTATTTTTGGAGAATTGGTGTTAACAGTAATTATATTTCTTGGTAGGTTTACTGGTAATTAATAGTAAGACCAGTTTCGTAACTGGACTTCAACAGATAAGCTCAAGAGGAATGTAGTCAGTAGAAACTGGCACAAGATTTGTACCAGTTTTATAAGTGGCATTAAAAAGATGAGTTTAGTTATTCATCTGGAAAAGTCTGTACCTTGCCATCAGGACTGAGAACAACTCGAATTCTGACATTTTGTCCATTTTTATTAGCGGAAACAAAAGGTTTGCCAACTTCAGGCATCCCAGCGTTATCAACGAATTCTCTTGCTGCCTTATTAAGGGGGAAAATTCGTTCAATTGTGCCGTCAACACCAACTATCAAACTGTACTCTAATGTTTGTCCCAGTCCAGTAGGTGGTTGCCAACGCTTTGTTAGGTATTGTCTAGCTTCTGCTACTTGAGGTGTGTCAAATAATGTGCCAGTAGCTACTTCTCTGGATGTGGGGTTTTTACTTGCGTCCCCTAATTGATCGATAAATGGATTATTAGCAGCAGTTCTAGAGGAGGGAAGTTGTGAAGTAGGTTTCTCTCCAGCAGAAGATTGCTGTAAGGAACTGATTCTTTCGTCTAACTGTTGTGAGGTTAGTGGGGAGGGTTGGGTTGGGGTATTGACACGATTCTTATTGGGTATGGTGTCAAGAGATGGAGGCAGGACTGGTGAGATATTAGTTGGTAAGCTATTTGCGTTAGAAGATAGTCTGGGTGGCAAATTCCGCAGTTGAGGGATAGCACCAGGTTGGGAACTTGACCCGGTTGGATTCTGTCCCAGATTTGGTAATATGGCAATTTCCTGGCCTGGGATTTTGCTCGATGGTGCGTTAGGAAAGCTCGCCGGAGGCATCGCTCGATTACTAGGAACGGTTGCAGTCGTCCCTTGAGGTATTGTCAATGCATTTGGTAGTGGTGGAGAGAAACTAGAACCAGGAACTGTTAGAGGTGCTTGAGGTAAAGTGGATGTGGAAAGTGGAGGGGTGGAACCTAGCAAATTATTTGATGGAGGGGTTAGTCCAGGTTCAGGGGTGGGAAAGTTTAGTGGGGATGAAGGTTCTAGAGCAGTTTTTACCGCTGTTGAATCCGCTGTTTTGGCTGTCTGCTGTTGCTTTTCTCGAATGTTGTTGGCATATTGCCAAGTAACTGGTAAAAAACCTACACCTAATACTAATACCGCGGCAATAGGTGCCCAAGTAGGAAACCTCAGAGTCGAACTCGTGCTGTTGAAAGTTGGAAGTGCCATGACATCAGTTGAGTATTCATCTAAAGCACTTGCCAAATCGAATAGTTGCAGCAAACTGAGTTGAATTACGGGGCCAGATGAATAGTTGGCCAGAGAACCAAGAAATAAGTTGTGAGTTAAATAGCTGCTTGGTTCTAAGTAGATATTTGCCCCTGGAATCTGGGTACTAAAGGCATTTAATGTTTTTGTTGAAGACTTTAATTCCGGCTCATCTAGTGCTGTGCTTGACTCTTGGGTACTGGAGAAACTAACCCAAAAGCTTTCTGGAGACTGTTGGAGAAATTGCTGTACATAGTTGGTGACAGCATCACATAAAGCTTCAAGTTGTTCGCGATCGCCCCGAATTGGAACTCTGTGTTCTTCTGGTAGTCGGGGATCGTCAAAACGTAGCTCAAAACTCAGATGTTTGAGGACAGTTTTCCCCATCCAACGGGACAGAGGTGAGCTTTGCGCGAATACTTCTAGCGTGCAAGTCGGTGGTGTGTAGCAACGAATAACTGAATTTGATAGAGGCATGACAGGAACTACGAAGAAGACTATATTGGGATTTTGCAAAAATTGAGCCAGTTGCTTGCAAAGAAAAGTTGGAACGGTGGATTCTTCCACTCAGAAATTTGTCAGGTTCCTTCTGTTATGCAAACTGGCGTGCAAGGAGGAAGCATTGTTGATAGTGCATCGCTCAAGAACTAATGACCATCAAAAAGGAATCCTTACCTAGCAAACTTTTGATAACGAATTTTGATTGAGGAATTTCAAATCTAAAATTTAAAATTTTGTTGAACGGTCTATAAGTGCTAGCCAGAGACGGCGATGCCCACCAGGAGCGCTGTAAAAAAGTAAATCTACAAGCAGTTTTAGGGCCAGGTTGGTTAGTAAATCCGTTGAGATTTGCTCGTCCTCTTCCATCCGCTCTTGGTAGGTGTTGCAAAAAGCATCAATATAGTCTCCAAGTAAAGCAGCCTGGTGAGGTTCCCGGTTATTTTCTGCCATTTGTTCTAACAGACCGACAGCACGGCGAATCAATTCCTGGTGCTGTTTGGCTAGGTAGCAGACGATCAAAACAAGCGATCGCGCTTCTTCGACATCTAGCTTTTTTCGCCCTCCTTGACCTTTGCGTAGAGGATTTGATTGGCGCAATCGCCATAAAGCTACGCGGTCTGGCACTCTTGACTCTAAATTCAGATCGGTTGCCGCCGAAAGCATTGCCTCTGAACCAATCCCAGTTAAGGTTTCTAGCGCCAACAGCACCAAGTCTAATTGGGTTTTGATATTGTCCCATTGAACTGTGTTAGGGGCTGGAAGCTTGATTAAGTCCTCCCACTGGGAATTTGGAGTGGCTGAGTTGGCGGCCGAGTGCATAACTTTTAGCATAGGTGATCGAGCTGATAGGGGATGTTGCTGTTACCCATTTTGAAACCAGACTCTTAAGAATCAAGCTTGGTTTCCCATAGCTATAAGCCAGAGGCTTCAGCTAGCTTTTTTATGTGGTAAACAGTAGGTATCTTTGTCTTACTCTAGATGAAAATTTATTTTCGACAAAGTAAAAAATTATCAATTCTAATTAAGATTTATCTAACTTTCACTGTTAGCTCCGTATCAGAGTATCAATAAACTATTGTTTTAAATGCTAATTGCTAACGATCGCTAAGTAAGTATGTAGAATACCTCCTAATTTGCTTGCGGTTTTAAATTTTGAAATTTCTTGATATTTATTACTTGGTCTTAATATATACATAATTATTCTACAAATATTTTTCCTGTTTGCTAAAGGCACTTTTTGCTGCTGGATATTACCCTAAGTGAGTTTTACTTGTGTGCAGCCTGTTATTTCAGTATAGGCTGGGCAACATCAGGACAATTGACGCCTCCATGAATAAAACTGATGATAAACTTAAAAATTTGATAAAGTCAGCGTTTGAAGATGTTGGGTGATTGATTTATTCCAACTTAGTTGGTACTATTGCTCTAACCACAAACCACGCACATATCAGAACTCATTTATAAAGTTAATGGGCAGAGGTAATAGTTTAGATATTTACCAAAACCCATGCTTCAGTATGGGTTACAGATAATTCACTTAGTAGAAATAACAACGCAATAATATAACAACTATGAAAAAGCATTTTTTTGCCTTTTCACTGATAGCTTGTGCTGTCGGTGTGACTTTGCCAACTCAGGCATTTGCAGTTAAGCTATACGGTGCTGGAAGTTTGCGCGATAGTCTCACAGAAGTAGCTGAATCTTTTAACGAAAAATATGGGATTGCAGTAGAAACGCGATTTGGCCCCTCTGGTTTAACACGAGAATTTATAGAACAAGAATTCTCTGAAACTGGAAAATCCGCAGATGTTTTTGCCAGTGCAGATATTGATAACCCTCAAACATTGTTTGAAGAAGGTTTGAGTGAACCTGTAGTGAACTTCACTAGCAATCGCATGACTGCTGTTCTCAGATCGGGACTCGGTGTCACATCAGATAATTTGTTGGACTTTTTGCTAAAACCTGAAATCAAATTGGGAACTTCAACCCCTGTAGCAGATCCATCTGGTAACTATGCATGGGAGATATTTGACAAATCCGATCGGGTTACACCTGGTAGTTCCCAGATTCTTAAAAATAAAGCTTTACAGTTAGTAGGTGGTAATCCTAATGCTCCTATAGTTCCTAATGGCAAAAATAATTTAGTCTACTTTTTAGAAGAAACAAAACAGGCAGATATATTTTTAGCTTATTACACCAGTGGCAAGACTGCCCAAGCAACAGAAGGTGGTGAAAATCTGCAAATAGTAGAGTTACCCGGCTATTTAGCAACGAAAGCTAATTATGGACTAACTACACTGAAGAATGCTGATCCTGATGGTGAAAAGTTAGTCGAATATATCCTGTCACAAAAAGGGCAAGAAATTTTGGCTAAGTATGGATTTAGTGCACCTTCTACTTCTGTTCCCGAACATCAAGGTGCGGGTGGAATTTTGCTGGCGGTAGGGGTAGCTTTTATCTTGAATAAAAAATTGATCAAAAAGCAATTAATAAAAATAGCTCAAGATAGGTAGAAAACTTACTAACTTCGTCTTGTCCTAAGTCAACCTGATAGCACCTTGAACAACAAAGTCAAATATGAATAAGCTCAATACATTTACTTTTTACTCTCAACAAATAGCAAAAGCAGGTATAGCTTTGATAGCAGTAATTTCATCGAGCATTTTGCTTACTAGCCTTACCCATGCAGCTACGCTTGGCCAAAATATTATTGTTAATGGAGATGCAGAACAAGGAGAAGGAGATCCCATTGGTAATGCTGTTGGAACTGATATTCCCTTCATCCCTGGTTGGATTCCAACTGATAGTTTTAGTGTACTACAATATGGAGCAACAGGTTTTGAATTTACTAACCCCTTGGGTAATATAGTCGCTGTTAGTGGACTTCCTAATGTTAATAGTTCAGGACCAAATGTACGTGGTAAAAATCTATTTTTTGGTGGTGCTAATAGAAGTTCCTCAAGTGCTTCTCAACTAATTGATATAGCTAACCTTGCCTCTATAATTGATGCTGGGCAAGGAACATACGATTTGAGCGCCTGGTTAGGTGGCTACGGCACTGATTTAGATAATGTAAAGTTTAGTCTTAATTTCCTCAATCAAGATGGTCAATCTCTAGACACAGCATTCATTACTTCAACCACCCCAGAGGAGAGAAATAACACTACAGGTTTATTATTCCAATCTACAAAGGGTTTTGTTCCCGTTGCTGCAAGACAAATTAATGTTGCTCTGGATATGAACTATGTTCGTGGGCGCGTGAATGATAGCTATGCCGATAATTTATCGTTAGTAATCACCAAAGTTCCAGAATCGGATTCAATATTTGGACTGCTAGTAGCTATTAGTGTCATTTGCTTGCTGATATCCGATTTTACTACTAAGAGTACAAATGGGAAATGCACAAGAAGTGGCCAGTCGTACTAACTTTTTAAGAAAGAGATTTGCAAATAGTAAACGTTGGTTGGTATTTTCTCTAAATACCGTGAGAATTACCAATTGCAAGTGAACTTTATTTTATATGAACAACGGTAACACCACTGCCGCCATCTGCTTGTTCTGCTGGTTCGTAGTTGTTCACTCTGGAATGCTGTTGCAAAAAGGCGTGAACTCCTTGTCGCAGCTTACCAGTACCGTACCCGTGAATAATCCAGATTGGGCCTGTAGCTTCCGAGATGGCTTTATCTAAAATGTATTCGGCATCAGCCACCCGTTTACCACGCAAATCGATGGTATTTTGGGAAGTCCGAATTTCTGGAACATTTTGCGGTGGCGGGGTTACTGCTGCTGGGGCTGGTTTGGGTTTGACAATTGGTTCGGCTTTTTGACCATCTAGAGATTCTACGTCTTCCAACTTTACAGTCATTTTCATTAGCCCAAAGCGAACGCTTAATTCGCCATCTTGATCGGGGGCGGCGATCACTTCTGCTATCTGTCCCAATTTGGGAACGCGGATACGATCGCCTACTTTGGGCATAAACCCAACTTTTGGCTTTGCTGGTGTTACTGGCTGATATTGCTGGCCAATTTGATTCAAAGCATTGGTGGCTTGCTGGGCTTCTTGGGCTGTAGGCGTACCTTTCTGCAAACGGCGGATAACTTGGGCAATTTCACCTTTTGCTTGAGCGATCGCTTGTTGCACTGCTACTTCCTGTGAAGCCCGCAAACTGCTTTCCCTTTCCTCCAAACTTGCGGCTTTTGCAGATACTTCTTTATATAAACGTTCCGCTTGCTGCAACAAAACTTGGGCTTCCGCAGCTTTGGTTTCTTGGCGGCGACGTTGCGCTTCTAACCCTGCAATTACCTGGTTTACTTCATCTGTGGCTTCTCCAACTTGGGTTTTCGCCTGTTGTACCACTTCTGGCTTCAATCCCAAGCGCAGGGCAATTGTTAGAGCGTTAGAACGTCCGGGGATGCCCCATAGCAGACGATAAGTAGGCGACAGAGTACTTTCGTCAAATTCTACAGAGGCATTTTCAAATCGATCGTCTTCGTATTTCAGGGCTTTTAGTTCCCCGAAGTGAGTGGTAGCGATCGTTAGCTGGGAATGGTTGGCGAGATATTGCAACAAGGCGATCGCTAAAGCACTACCCTCCACTGGATCGGTTCCTGCACCGACTTCATCAAGTAAAACGAGTGCTGAGTGTTGAGTGCTGAGTGCTGAGTGCTGAGTGCTGAGTGATGGAGAAATAACTCTAGTTTCCTGCTCCTCTGCTTCGCCATTTCCCAATGCTTCTAAAATCCGACTAATGCGGCGGATGTGTCCAGAGAATGTGGATAAGCTTTGCTGTAAGGATTGTTCATCGCCAATATCTGCCAGCACTTTATCAAACCAAGGTATTTCTACTGGTTCGCGGGCGGGGACGAATAAACCCACTTTGGCCATTAATGCTGCTAACCCCAAAGTTTTTAAGGTTACAGTTTTACCGCCAGTATTGGGCCCGGTAATTGTCACTACCCGAATTTGCGGACTGATCAGCAAATCTACAGGAACTACTGGTTGCCCTTGTTCGTGCTGTTGCTGCCACACTAACAGAGGATGCCGCAAGTTCCGCAAGGTAATCATTTCCCTCTCTTCTCGCTGGATAAATCGCGGGGGATTCGCTCCTAGCCAGAAACTATATCGCGATCTAGCGGTTGCCAAATCCAAAGTAGTAGCGATCGCTAATAATCTTTCTAAATCTGGTTTGACTGCGGCTACAAGTTCTGTCAAAGCACGGCGAACCGCTTCTTCTTCTGCTTGCTCTCTCCTGATAATCTGCCGCAGTTGGTTGCCCAAGGGCACTACTGAATTCGGTTCCACATAGAGGGTAGCACCGCTGGTGGAGGTATCGTGGACTATACCGGGAATGGCATCTTTTTGAGGTGCTTTCACAGGAATCACAAAGCGATCGCCCCGTTGCGTAATCAGCTGTTCTTGAACTGCCCCAGATTTTGCCTGTAAGATATTTTGCAGCTTTTGGGTAATTTGGCTGCGTACTCGCCGCAAGTCTGTGCGAATTTCTCCCAGTTTTTGACTCGCGCGGTCAGTTACCTGGGCCCGTTCATCAATACAGCGGTGAATTTCTTGCTCTAGTTCTGGATAAGTCCGCAAATCGGCAACTAACTCAGTGAGTATCGGCAAATCTTCTTGATTGTCGATGACACGGCGTAAATTTCTGGCACCAGCGAGGGTGGTGGCGATCGCTAACAGTTCTTCCCCTGCCAAAACTCCACTGCGTTCTGCTCGTTCTAAGGAATCGCCAATATCTTGAATTCCTTCAAATGATAGTCCCGTGGTCAGGCGAGTTTCCAGTTGGTAGATTTCTTTAGTTTGCTCTAACAACAGTTCGCTTTGGGTCTGAGAATCAGGTATTTTCAGATGACGCGCAGCTGTCGCCCCCAGCTTCGTTGCGGCAAAGGTGGCAAGGTGCTGGCACAGGCGATGCCATTCTAATAATTCTAAGGTTTCAGATTGGATCAAGGTTTCAACATCTAATCTGAAATTATGGTAACAATTCTAGCTCCTAGATGGATAAATCTTAAAGGAGAAAATTTTGCTTTAATTCAATCAGCTAGCTAGTCCGTGGCAATAGCCAAGTAATAACTGGCACATTAAAATATCTTTTCTAAGAAAATACCCCAACACTAACTGTCATCGAAAACAACACAGAAACGAATTAGGCAGCAACTATTTCTTGGGCTAGAACGTAAGGCTGAACGATGAGAGTATTAAATCGCTTACTGCGATCGCCATTCCATTCTCCCACTTGTACTGTTGTGGGTTTGGTAATCAATTGTTTATCAATCCACTGTTCCACTGATGGAATGTTATCACTGGCGATCGCTACTCCAACATCCACCAAATCTAGCTCAAGTGCCACCAAAATTACTGCATCTCTTTGTACATGAGGAATTAACCATTCCCACTCTGCCTCATCCAAAATTTCTGTTAATTCCGCTCTTAAATCCGACATTACTTCCCAATGTTTATTTGTAAATGGCTATTTTTACATTATTCACTAGTTCCGAGTTCCTGACAAATGACCAATGACTAAATTTCAGATTTCATTTCATCAATTTCAAATAAAGACACAATTACTCCAGCGATAGGAATAGATATAAAAACACCTAATAATCCTGCTACTTTCGCCCCGACTAATAAAGCAAAAAACACCACTACAGGATTAAGATTCAGCGCACCTTGCATAATTCTGGGCGCAATCAAGTTGTCTTGTATCTGCTGGAGGATAATGCAAGCTATTAATACTTTCAATGCTAACCAAACACCTTGAGACAACACAAATAGAGTCACTGTACTTACTCCTAATGTCGCCCCTATGCCAGGAATAATATCAAGAATTCCGACTATTATTGACAATATCAAAGCAAAAGGCACTTTTAATATTACAAAAACTAGGAAGGTCGAAATTGTTAAAAATCCACTTAATAGCAACTGACCTCTAAAGAATCCTAAAAAAGACTTTTTGATGATATTTGTAAATCTATTACGGCGCTGTTTCGGTACTATTTTTAAAATAAAACTCCACAGTTTATCTCCATCCAATAGCATGAAAAAAGCCACAACCGCAATCAGTAGAAAAGTAACAAAGTTTGTCATAAACCCTTGCAAAATAGCTAAACTAGTCACAAGAGTTGATACAGCTTGATTCCGTAATTGTTCTTCAATAAAACTTAAATCTATCTGTAAATTACGGTTTCGCAAAAACCCTTCCAGTCCCTCTAATAAAGGTATTAAAGAATTTAAAAATGCAGTGATACTATTAATTAATTGTTGTCCTTGAGATAAAACTGTTAAGCTCACAGTCATTATCAGACTGCCTATAATCACAATACTAAGCAAGAAAACGACACCAACAGCTATACTGTGGGGCAAAAAACGCCGCAGTCCTTGAACAGGATAACTGAGCAGAAAAGCTAAAATTGCCGCAAATGTAAAAATTACAATTACCGCTTCAAAATAAGCTAAAAGTTGTACAATTGCCCAGCCGGAAGCAATTAAAAGCAAAAATCTAACTAATGCCAGATTATTTAATCGCTCCCAAAAATTCTTGGCTTCAAAGCCGCTCATAATAATTCATAATTTGTAATTCATAATTCGTAATTTGTCGTAATTAAGCCTTGAAAACGCTAGTTGTTTAGCGCGCTCAAGTTAGCCGCCCTGTAAGATTGAGAGTTATTTGTTGGAAGTCCTTTACTGTATTGCTAGAGGAATAAATTTTAAGATTAGAGTAATCTAATAGCGATCGCTACCTCCCTAAAGCATATATCTGTTGTATCTCTAGACTCATCGTCCTAAATCATGCATTTCGTTAATGACTGTGGCGCATTTTTGTGTCAACGCTTCTAATTCCTCTTTATTACTAGAACTGGGAGCATCAATCAAGTTACCAATTCTGACAGTGATAGGAACTGCGCGAGGTAGGGGCGCTCCTTTTTGTAAAATCCCTTCAGTACCCCAGACACTTACCGGCAATATCGGGGCTTTTGCTTTCGCCGCCAGTAGCAATGCGCCTCTTTTGGGGTCTGTAATTCGACCATCTGGGGTGCGAGTACCTTGCAAGAAAACACCGACAGCCCAACCTTTATCGAGATATTCTAGGGCGGAGCGGATGGCATTGCGATCGGCATTTCCCCGACTTACTGGGTAAGCACCATACAATTTAATCGCTTGCGCCAAAATGGGGATATTAAATAACTCTTCCTTAGCCATGTACGCCACTGGACGACGTACACAATTAGAGACAATCGGCGGATCGAAATAACTAGCGTGATTACTTACTACTAATAGAGGCCCTGATTGGGGGACATTTTCCGCACCATAAATCTGGCCCCGAAAGTAAGCGTGAAGCATGGGGCTGACGACTGACCATTTAAAGGCGTGGTAAAGTGCCAGACTGATCAACGGTTCGCGGTTTTTGTCCACAGAAGATAATGCAAATCAAACTGAATTTAGCATACGCGATCGCAACACCCAGATCAAACGCAACAAAGCTATAGAGATGAATTGCTTTACCCATCTGGGAAAACTAAATCTTCAGCCTAAATATTTACCTCTGCTACTCCATGCTTACCCAATTTAGACAAATTCTTCACAAACAGTGGTCTTTGAAGTCTATCCATATCGTTAAGAAGCCCCCCACCTCACTTACCCACACAACACAAATTAATATGGCACTACGAGTAATCGGGGTGGTACTCGCGTCTGCTGGAGTGAGTTCAATACTTCTCGGGTTTTGCATTTTTAACTCGGAATCGGGTTTGGGGTAAAGGGTAAAGGGTAAGGGTTAAAGGTTTTTTCTTTCCCTTTTCCCTTTCCCCTTTTCCCCAAAACCCGAGAAGTATTGGGGGTGAGCTATGTCCATGTCATATCCCGTTTGGAAGCCGAGACGCAAACCCAGCTAGAAAAGTACATTAGCGGACGAGGAGAGCAAGAAAGCAACATCTTTCAACTCGCACAGAATAACCTCCCTTTGCAGGAATCTAAGCAACCCACTAATATTGATTTCCAGGCTGAATCAAGATTGCGATCGCAGATAATGATCTTGGAGTTCCAGACACAACTTTAACAAGATTATTTGACCCCTTTTTCACAACTAAAGATGTGGGTAAGGGATCTGGATTGGGTTTATCTATCAGCTATCAAATTGTGACTTAACTACATCAAGGTAAACTTGATTGTAATTCCACATTAGGAAAGGGCGCAGAATTTATCGTAACCCTACCGATAGAAGCTAAAAAAATTAACTAGGCAAATTAGCAGCACTCTGGATATTTTCTAATATTAAATCAGGGCTATTACGTTTAATCAAGCCAGTTAGCACTTTACCAGGGCCAACTTCCATTACTCGCTCGATACCGTTAGCTGGTAATTGCAGACAAATTTCTCGCCATCTTACAGAACCAGTCATTTGTTTGTTCAGACGTTGCTTTAAAATCTCAGCATCAATAGACGGAATTGGTTCAACATTAGACAGCACTGGCACAATCGCCGGTTGAAATTCCACAGATTCTAAAATGTCTTGAAATTCCGCAGCTGCTGGTGCTATTAAATGTGAATGAAATGCTCCAGAAACTTTTAGGGGAACCGCACGCTTTGCTTTAACTTGAGTCATCACCGCTTGTACAGCCTCAGTCGTGCCTGAAATTACCACCTGAGCCGAACTATTATCATTTGCTATCACTACATCAGGCGTTAGAGAAATGACTTTTTCTAGCTGTTCGCGGTCAAAGTTCATCAAAGCTGCCATCATACCATCGATGGAACTATCCATAAGTTCTGCACGACGCTTCACCAGATATAAACCAGCCGACCACTCAAAGACACCCGCTACATAAAGAGCAGTATATTCTCCCAAACTGTGACCAGCAACTAAATCTGGCTGATGTCCTCGTTCTCGAAGCAGGTCGGCAAGAATGCTTTCAACCACATAAAGACTTGGCTGAGTATACAGCGTCTGTGATAACTTCTCTTCTTGAGTTTGACAAATTTCAGTTACAGACCAACCCAAAATATCCTCAGCTTTGGCAAGCTTGTCTTTAGCGGACGGTATATCTAGTAAATCCATTCCCATTCCCAGCGTTTGGGAACCTTGTCCGGGAAACACCCATGCAGTTTTTGTCATTTCTCAATAGTCAGTGGTCATTGGTCATTTGTCATTGGTCATTTGTCATTGGTCATTAGTAAATAACAAAGGACAAAGGACTAATGATAAAGGACAAAATATTTATCTTCCCCATTGAAAGATTGCCGCGCCCCAGGTAAGACCGGCACCAAAGCCGGATGTCGCAACGATGTCATTGGGTTTAATTTTACCTTGTCGTACCGCTTCATCTAAAGCTAAGGGGATGGAAGCAGCTGAGGTATTGCCGTACTGGGCGAGATTACTTATAACTTTATGTTCTGGGATGTTTAGCCGTTGGGCAACGGCATCGATAATCCGCTGATTGGCTTGATGCAATATCAGCCAATCTATTTGATCGACGCTGATGTTGGCTTGAAACAAGGCTTTATCAATGATTTCTGGCACTTTTTGCACAGCAAAGCGATAGACTTCTTTGCCGTTCATCGTAATTGGTTGGTAAGTGCCTTTGGTGATATTTACATCAGTCACCAGTTCTTGGGAAGTTCCTGCATAAGCAAGGTTGAGGTAATGGTTTTGAGTACCATCACTTTTAAGTGCAAATCCTAATAAGCGATCGCTTTTGGCAGCCTGTAACACCACTGCCCCGGCACCATCACCAAACAATACACAAGTCCGCCGATCTTCCCAATCTACCCAGCGAGAGAGGATATCTGCCCCGATTAATAGTACGTTTCTATACACACCGGTTCTAATGTATTGGGCTGCTGTAACCAAACCAAACACAAAGCCGGAGCAGGCAGCTGTTAAGTCAAAAGCTACTGCGTTGGTAGCTCCCAATTTAGCCTGTACTTGACAAGCACTACCAAACAAATCATCAGGGGTGGAAGTCGCTAGCAGAATTAGGTCTAGGTCTTCTGGTTTAATTCCCGCAGATGCGATCGCCTCAGTGCTGGCGGCAGTAGCGAGTACACTCAAGGACTCAGAAGGCAATGCTAATCGCCGTTGACGAATTCCCGTTCTTGTGGCTATCCACTCATCTGATGTTTCAACTAGTTCACTCAATGTATCGTTGTGTAGGGAAGTTGCTGGTACTGCCGAGCCGCTTCCGGTGATTGCTACGCCTAAGTTTTGCACTCTTAATCTCCCAAGCTATCAGCTTTTTGTCCTTTGTCTTTTGTCCTTTGTCCTTTGTCAGTTGTCCTTTGTCAGTTGTCCTTTACAAATGACCCATGACTAATGACCAATGACTAATGACTAATACTTCGACTACGCTCAGTACAAGTGACCAATGACCAATGACTAACCGCTCTCGCGCTCTAGGATATATTGGGACTGAATTCGTTGTATCACCTGGTTGTCAACAGCTTCTTTTGCCATGCGAATTGCATTAAAAATTGAAGGTGCTTGGGAGCTACCGTGACCGATAAAACAGACTCCTGCCACGCCTAAGAGCAAAGCACCACCATGTTCTGCGTGATCCATCCGCTGCTTAATCCGCTTCAGGTTTGGTTTTAAGAGTGCTGAACCGATTTGACCGTGCAATCCTTGGGGTAATTCTTCCCGCAGAATTTGCAGAATCACTTCTCCGACGGCTTCGGCAAATTTCAACAATACATTACCTACAAAGCCATCGCAGACAATCACATCAAAGCGACCAGAAAGCACATCACGCCCTTCAGCATTGCCAATAAAATTAATTTGGGAATTTTCGCGTAACAGCTGGTGAGCGCGGACTGCTGCATCATTGCCTTTCGAGTCTTCTTCACCGATATTCAACAAACCCACTTTCGGTTCAGCTGTACCCAAGACATACTTACTGTAAGCCGATCCCATAACGCCAAACTGCTCTAAAAACTTGGGGCGGCAATCTACATTTGCGCCGACATCAAGTACTAGCACTGGCTTACCAGCAATAATTGTGGGGAAAACTGTCCCGATCGCTGGGCGATCAATTCCTGGCAATCGTCCTAAGCGGAGCAAAGCTGATGCCATAGCTGCTCCAGAATGGCCGGCAGAAAATACGGCATCTGCCTTTTCCTGCTTGACTAAATCCATCGCCACATTAATAGAAGCCTTGCGTTTGCGTCTAACTGCATTTAAAGGCTCCTCATCCATTGCGATCGCTTCTTCAGCAGTCACGATCTCCACCTGCCCTAAACTTGTTTTTGATGGCAAGGCAGCTTCTATTTGTTGGGGATCGCCAACCAACAATATATCTACACCCAATTCTTCTCTTGCCCGCAATGCGCCAGCAACGATTTCACCGGGTGCATGATCCCCTCCCATGGCGTCAATTGCGATCCGTACGCGAGTCGATCCCATTGCTCACAGCTTCTAGAAACCTTACAAATTTTACCAGATGGCAATGCCCGAAAAAGCTTAATTTTCTGACCGCCAAATTAATTCTGTTACTATTGCAACAATTTTTACTGGCAAGCTCAAGATAGCACGAATTGTTCGGTAGTAGGGAGGAGAGCATTGGGCAAAGGGGCAGAGGGGCAGAGGTGCGGAGGGGGAAAACTGACTGCATACAACTTCTTTCTTGCTCCCCTGCTCCCCTGCTCCCCTGCTCCCCTGCTCCCCTGCTCCCTTACTCTTTATTCCCCACTTCCCAGTACCCAATCAACTAGCGTCCGAACGCCGTAGCCAGTTGCCCCTGCGCTGTTGTAGCCATTTTCTTTATCTGTCCAGACTGGACCAGCAATATCTATGTGCGCCCAAGGGGTTTGTTTGACAAATTGCTTGAGGAAAAGGGCTGCGGTGATTGCACCACCTGGACGCGGCCCTGTATTTTTCATATCCGCTATACCTGACTTTAACCCTTCAAAATATTTTTCTTCCATTGGCATCCGCCAAATCTTTTCTCCTGAAGTTTGGGCAGCTTTTTCGATCTGGGAAGCAACACCATCATCGGGAGTGTACAAACCAGCAATATCGTCACCCAAGGCAATGACGTTGGCACCAGTCAGGGTGGCTAAATCAACGATCGCATCTAATCCCAATTTGTCGGTATACACCAAGGCATCTGCTAAGGTCAAACGCCCTTCTGCGTCGGTGTTGTTCACTTCGATTGTTTTGCCGTTTGATGCTGTGAGAATGTCTCCTGGACGCATGGCACGACCGCTAATCATGTTTTCAGTCACTGCGGAGATGAAGTGAACTTCCGAATCTGGCTTAATTTGAGCAATTGCTTTTGCTGCGCCCAAGGTGGCAGCTGCACCGCCCATATCAATTTTCATGGTTTCGATGCCACTACCAGCACCTTTAATGTTAAGTCCGCCGGAGTCGAAGGTTAAACCTTTACCAATAATTGCTAATTTCTTTTTGGCTGTACCTTCTGGCTTGTAAGTTAGGTGAATAAATTTCGGTGGCAAATCAGAAGCTTGGGCTACTCCCAAAAATGCACCCATACCTAACTTTTCACAGTCTTCTCGTTCGAGAATTTCTAGTTGTAAACCATAATCTTTGGCGATCGCTTGAGCAGTTTCGGCTAAGGTAATTGGTGTGACTGCGTTGGCTGGTGCTGCCACTAATTGCCGTGCCAAATTTACCCCAGAAACGATTTGATTGGCGCGGGTAATGGCAGCTTCTTGTCCACCGAAACCTAGTAATTCTATGGTTTCTATTTGCGAACCTTTATCTTCTGGTTCGGATTTAAAGCGAATATCTTGGTAAAGCGCTAATTCCACACCTTCTGCGATCGCTTGGGCACTCGCTGCTGGATCGTTATTCCACAATGGAAAACTAAAACCCAAAATTTTGCTTTTTTGCTTTTTTCCTACCCTAGCTACAGCCGCAGCAGCACGGCGCAGAGTATCTAGTTTTAGTGCATCTGGTTTACCTAAACCAACCAAAATCAATTTCCGCACTGGGCTACCAGCATTTACACGGGTGAAGATTGTACTGTTGGCTTTACCTTTAAATTCTTCTTCGGCAATCAGTTCTTTTAAGACTCCAGAAAACTTTTGATCTAAAGTAGCTAGTTCTCCGGTTAACTCCACTGCATCTTCAAATAATCCAATTGCCAAACTATCGCCTGCCCACTCTAGTAAAGGCTTATCACTAGGTTGAATTGTCATTTTGGGATTTTGTGTAAATATTCCTTCTTGTACCAGTATTGCTCAAAATTCTTGTTTCATGGTGAGCGGAGTGGGTATTGGGCACTTGTACTGAGCGTACTCGTTGGCGCAGCCTCTTGTAGAGAAGTATTGGGCATCCCTTCTCTGCGAGACGCTACGCGTAGCTTGCTTCCCCGGAGGGGTACGCTCAGCGCAAGTGGGCATGGGGCATTGGGGAGCAGGGGTCAGCAAGTATAAGTTAATAAATTAGTATAAATAGTACTCGTCAATGAGTCTTTGATACTCATTAATCCACCTCAGAACTCCGTTAACGAGGCTTTTATACTCGTGAATCCACCTCAGAACTCCGTTAACGAGTCTTTTATATTCATTAATCCACCTCAGAACTCCGTTAACGAGTCTTTTATACTCGTGAATCCACATCAGAACTCCGTTAACGAGTCTTTGATACTCATTAATCCACCTCAGAACTCCGTTAACGAGGCTTTTATACTCATTAATCCACCTCAGAACTCCGTTAACGAGTCTTTTATACTCGTTAATCCACCTCAGAACTCCGTTAACGAGTCTTTAATACTCGTTAATGAAGCAATGATCTCCATTTTTTTACCTGACTTTTCGCGTTATGTGGAAAAGTCCACCAAAAACCTAACCCCCAACACGTCGCGGGAAGGGGGAAAATTCAAAATCTCTCCTAAAAGGAGAGAGATTTAGAGAGAGGTTTTCTAGATGCCGTGAAAAGTCAGATTTTTTTTTACGTCCTGCTTCCTGCCCCATGCCCAATGCTATATCCCCCAATGTTATTTGTGTCAATGTTAAATTTGCTGGCGATCGCTGCGATTATTTCTTGCTCAAGTGGTGTAGTCTTATTATCAAGCTGGGCAATTTTTTCACACTGAACGAGCAAGGGTATAGCAAAATCACGATTTAGCTGATTGAGCAGTATATCTAAAGACTTAGGTGATTTGATATTTTGGGCAATGGCATCCAACGAGGTAGGGCTGAGTTTTACAGCTTGTAATTCTGGCAAAATTTCTTCCAAAGTCTTATCTGGATGGCTAGCCAAAATCATGTGAACTAAGATTTGATCCATGACGGCTTCTTGAGCGATCGCACTTTCTAGATACTTTTCACTTTCTGCTTTTAATGTTGCCAATGTCTGTGGTGATGCCAGAGAAGTAGATTCATCCAGCTTGGTTTCGTAAAATCGACAAGCAGCATACCCCAATGAATAGATCATCGTTGCATTGGAACTAGCTCCAATAACTGCACCCGCCAAGGGCACATTTCGCAGCAAGCCTAACCCCGCAGCTTTCAACAAACGTCCTCCACCCAAAGCCAACCCAAAAATTGCTAAAATTTCACCTTTACGGGCAGGATCTTTTAAATCTAGCCCGTAGACAGATGCAATTTGATAAAGCATTTCTGACTGCAATTTTGTTGTGGCTGTTAAATCAATTGCCAACAATGCCACTGCTATTCCTGGCAAAAAACTAGTGGCTAGTCCAACTGTCCCTGCTTGAGTTGCTTTTTCCACCATGATTCGGTGAGCAATCTGGCTGGGTGATTCATTTGGATACTGTTTTTTGAGCTTTTTTACCGCCGTTTCTGCTTGTTCTAAATCAACAAGGTTAGTATCGTTAATGAGCCAATTGAGATTTAATACTCCAGATAGTTTTCTAATCAGCCAATTTTCGCTGAGGCGATTCACAACCTGACCGCTGGTTTGAGTTGTTTGCTCAATAAACTTGTGTGTTTCTTTCGCCGTCGCTTCTCCTACCCCTATTGCTGTGTCTAAAACTGCTTGGCCAGTCTCAGCAACAGTTTTAATCAAAGACTCTACTATAGACGGTTCATTTTCTATTGATGATTGAGCCTGAATTCCTGCTTCTGAAGTTTTTCTAGGTGAATTAGCTAATTTATTCACCTCTATTTTTTGGGGTTTGTCTGCCATTGCTTGACACCATCTTGTAAAGCCTCTCTTTTGGTTTTAGCGAAGTTTGGGCGGCTTTGACATCTCTCAATAAGTACAATTTGTCAGAGCTGATAGGAATTATTCTGAGCTTTAACTGTAGACATAAGATGGATGACAGAGATTTTGATTTTACCACTGATAACTTAATGTCAAAAACATTTTGCCTTTTAAAATAGTGAGTATTTCTGGAATAAGAACGACCCTTTCTTTTTGCAATATTGTTCGATCAATTACCAGCAATTAAATCTTCTTGTGTAAGTAATTGTGTATATTCATCTAATCCTACCTCAGCTATCAGCTTTACTTTCTAAAAAGTCGTTATCCTTAAGAATTTCATAGAGATTAGTATCTTGCTCTAGCAAACAAGCGTGCCCGCAATGGGGCAACACTACAATCTTGTTATTTGGTAAGATTTTCCCTATCCGGTTGACTTCGCTTACAGAAGGTAAAAGGCGATCGCTAGCACCAGCAATCAACAAAACTGGTTGAGTTAAACGCCTTAACTTTTCCTCATCAATATGAAACTCTCGCAGTAAAGACAACCGCCAAAGAACGGTTTCTGCTGGGACAGAACGCATCGTTTTTAGCAGATCGTGGCGATCGCTCCGAGAAATGCGTGACAAAGATGCTAAAAATGGCAACAAGCCTAGTGCGCCAATATCATACAATCCTGTTGGCACTAAGTAAGTTAGCTGGGATGCCCAACTTAACCAAGGGCGAAGCTGAAAGGACGAAGCTGGGTTAATTAGGATAATTCGCTCAAATAAATGGGGTGCTTGGATTGCCACTTTCATTGCCAAGCAACCACCAAAGGACTCACCACACAAGTAAACTGGTCTTTGAGAACTTTTTTCTAATTCGGCATCGATCAAGTCCAATACACTCTTAGTTAGGGCATCCCAACTGTTAAGGTCTTTCCGGGGGAGCGCCAAAGAGCGCACATCAAAGCCAGTTTCTAATCCAGCAGTTTGCGATCGCAATAGTTGACCAGTTCCATCCATTCCTGGCAAATATACCAATAGTGGATACTCTGGCTGTACTCGTTTAGGAGTTAGGAAACAAGGGTTTAGCTCAACTTCTGTGATAGTCATTGGTCATTAATCATTGGTCACTTGTACTGAGTTTCGACTGCGCTCAACTACCGCGTAATCGTACCCCTGCGGGGAAGCAAGCTACGCGTAGCGTCTCGCAGAGAAGTATTGATCAATGGTATAAAACTTTTGGACTGCGAATTGTTGCTTTTATGAGCTTCGGGACTTTTTAGCAAAAACAAAAAAGTCTCGGAACAAGCTACTCATAGTTATGCAGACAATCCAAAATTGTTCGACTGAGCAAAGCCGAAGTCCAAAATCGAATAGCTCTAATAGCAACCTTGACGCAATAAATTGCTAATTTCGCCCTGACAGTGTTCTGTCAGTTCAGCCACAACAGTTCTGGCTTGTTTGCCATGATATTTTTTATGATGTTGGGGCGTAATCCAATAAGGACGACCGATTAACACCGCAACTCGACGATAAATTACCAAGGGATGCCAACCATTTTGATTAAATAAAGGTTCTGAAGGGTCGAATACACTCAAAAGTCTTAATGGGAAGCCATTGGTGTTTACTTCTTCTAAGGAAGCGATCGCGATCGGCAAAATAGCTAAATCCTGCACATTTGCTCGCAATGCCAAATGGGCAAATCCCCGCTGAAACTCACCCACCTGGCTTGGCTGAGTAAATTTCACCATTGGTGCAGTCCCTTCTGGAAATACTCCCACCATCTGCTTGGACTGCAATAGCAATTGTGACTGCGAAAAAAAGCTTTGCTGGCGGTTTTGAGTTTCTTCCAAAGGAAAACACCCCAATTGACCGGTGACAATATCCCGCATGACTGGAACTTGTCCCATGTAGTGATGGCAAGCAAAGCGAATCGGACTCGATAACGCTGCCATTAAAATCAGTGCATCCATAAAGCTGCGGTGATTGCTGACTACCAAGACGCTCGCATCCTGGGGAATGCGGTCTTCGTAATAGCGGAACATTTGCGTTGAGAATGCCGCCACCAAAGCGCGAGAAACCTCTAGGGGGCTATTTCCACTCATACCTAATCAATATATTTTCCAGTAAATATGGCAACTTGTCTTAATTTAATTTTTACATTTCTTTACTATTGCCATGACCGTCTTAAGATAGAAATATCTAATCTACAAAAGCAACTAGATTTTCTGTATTCTTGATTATGTATTTTTGATCACAATAATATCTAATAGAAACTATTCAAAAAAATTATGATTAGTTAATTTCCATTTTTTAGGTAAAAATGAGTTTAATTGATGCACATTAAAAAACAATTCTGGGCTTGATAAGTTTGCTAGTATGAAGATGTTATTGGAAAAAATGATAATAATATTGTATAATTGCCTGGCTTTGCCGATAAAAGGTAAGATATAAAACGTTTTAATAAGTTAATTTTTATTTTGTATGAATCTAGTGAATAAAAAAGAATTGACATTTGCACTGACCACACCCCTATATTATGTAAACGATGTCCCTCATATAGGCAGTGCTTACACGACGATCGCAGCCGATGTAGTGGCGCGATTTCAGAGGCTACTGGGTTATCAAGTATTACTAATTACAGGTACAGATGAACATGGGCAAAAAATTCAGCGTTCGGCAGAAAGTTTAGGAAAAGCGCCACAAGAATTTTGTGATGAAATTGTCCCTAGTTTCGTCAGTTTATGGCAATTATTAGACATTCGATACGATCGCTTTAGTCGGACTACTGCGCCTCGTCATCAAGCGATCATCAAAGAATTCTTTGAGCGAGTATGGGAATCGGGTGATATTTACCAGGGACAACAACAAGGCTGGTACTGCGTATCCTGCGAAGAATTCAAAGAAGAACGGGATCTACTAGAAGGACACCGTTGCCCAATTCATACTAACAAAGAAGTGGAGTGGCGAGACGAACAAAACTATTTTTTCCGCTTATCCAAATATCAAACCAAGCTGACAGAATTTTATCAATCTAAACCGGATTTTATTCAACCAGAAAGTCGGCGCAACGAAGTCCTCAGCTTTGTCAATCAAGGACTGCAAGACTTTTCCATTTCACGAGTAAATTTAGATTGGGGTTTTCCCGTACCGGTTGATCCCAAGCACACTCTTTATGTCTGGTTTGATGCGCTGCTAGGTTATGTCACAGCATTATTAGAACCAGATGCAGAACCGACTTTAGCAAATGCGTTAGAAACATGGTGGCCAATCAACTTGCACCTAATTGGTAAAGATATTCTGCGCTTCCATGCAGTTTACTGGCCAGCAATGCTGTTGTCAGCTGGCTTACCCTTGCCAGAGAAAGTCTTTGGGCATGGCTTTTTGACTAAAGACGGGCAGAAGATGGGCAAAAGTCTGGGTAATACCCTTGATCCTATAGCGTTAGTGCAGCGCTATGGTAGTGATGCCGTTCGTTATTACTTCCTTAAGGAAATCGAATTTGGCAAAGATGGAGATTTTAATGAAGTTAGGTTCATTAATGTTCTGAATGCAGATTTGGCAAATGATTTAGGTAATTTGCTCAATCGCACTTTGAGCATGGTGAAAAAGTACTGTGCTGAGAATAATGTCCCATCAATCGGCAATGAAGGGATTCCTGACGAAAATCCTTTGAAAGCAATTGGTTTACGTCTAGGGGAACAGGTAAAACAAGCATACCAAGAGCTAGCTTTCAGTCAAGCCTGCGTGGCCATACTTTCATTGGCACAAGCCAGTAATAAGTTTATTGATGAACAAGCTCCTTGGTCATTATATAAACAGGGACAGCAGGAGTCGGTGGAAAAGGTTCTCTACGCAGTTCTAGAATCGGTTAGACTGGCAGCTTATCTGCTATCCCCAATTATTCCGAACATCAGTAGCGATATTTATCAGCAACTGGGTTTTGGAATAAACTTTAACGATCAAATAGAAAGTTCGGTTAATGCTCCTTTTGCCACCCATGCTACATGGGGACTACTATCGAGCAAACAACAGTTGGGTAAACACCAACCTGTTTTTCAGCGAATAGAACCCCCGAAAAACGATTAGTCCTTATCAAACTCTGATTTTGTTCAATTTTTTTATTTTCTCACAAAATTTATCGTGGCTCAATTTAAATTAGCCGCGGAACATTATCATAAGCCGCTGTGACTAGCATCTAAAAGTTGGTAATTTGTATCAAAAATAACAGGGATAAAAATTGAGGTATCACAATGATGTTGAATAATTTGGAAAACGATTCAATATTTACGCCAGAACAAGTTTTGGAGAATCGAGGTAGGGTCGCCATATTTATTGATGGCTCAAATTTATTTTACGCTGCACTGCAACTAGGTATTGAAATAGATTACACGAAACTATTATGTCGATTAACAGGAGGTTCTAGATTACTGCGTTCTTTTTTCTACACTGGTGTAGATCGGACAAACGAGAAGCAACAGGGGTTTTTGCTGTGGATGCGTCGCAATGGCTATCGAGTCATTGCTAAGGATTTAGTCCAGCTACCAGATGGCTCTAAAAAAGCTAACCTAGATGTAGAAATAGCAGTAGACATGATGGCGTTAGTAGATTCTTATGATACCGCAGTTTTAGTCAGCGGTGATGGGGATTTGGCTTATGCAGTAAATTCAGTCAGCTATCGTGGCGTGCGCGTAGAAGTTGTGAGCTTGCGTTCGATGACCAGCGACAGCTTAATTAATGTAAGCGATCGCTACATTGATTTAGAAGCGATCAAAGAAGATATTCAAAAAACTCCTCGCCAAAGCTATCCATACCGGCCATTATCTGGGATCGGTTTTTTGGAAGACCCCAGAAGTAGTGATGGACACCTAGAAATCCAAGAATAATGACGAATCAATTTCATAAAAGAGGGAGATGGGGAAAGAGAAAAATTCAAATTTTCTCCTCCACTCCCTCCTTTCTTATTTTACCTTTGACTTTTTTCTTGGTATTTGGTTTAGTTGGTTGCGGAAGCAAATCTCCCCTAACTTCGCAACAAAATACTGCGGATTCGTCTAATAAAGATAGCAATTTGACTTTCTTTGATGTCACCCTAGAACAAGCAGATGAAGTGGGAAGACCAATTTGGAAAGTCAAGGCTAAAACCGCAAAATACACCAAAGAAAAACAAATTGGTCAGGCTGAAAGTCCTTATGGTGAACTATATCAAGATGGCAAAATTGTTTACCAAATCAAGGCAGATGTAGCAGACATTGAACAAGATGGAAAGCAGTTGTTTCTGAAAGGTAAGATATTTGCCACAGACCCTAGCAATGGGATTGTGTTGCAAGGTAATGAATTAGAATGGCGTCCCAAAGAAGATTTGTTGATTGTTCGTAACAAGATTAACGGTACTCATAAAAAACTACAAGCAGTAGCGCAGGAAGTGCGAGTAAAAACCCGCGAACAGCGGATGGAATTTTCTGGAGGAGTAGTAGCAAATTCTATCGATCCCCAGATGCAAGTGAGAACTGAACATTTAATCTGGAATATTAAAGAAGAAAAACTGATTGGCGATCGCCCTCTAGAAATTGACCGCTACAAAGATAATAAAATTAGCGATCGCGGTAAGGGAAATTCTGCTGAAGTCAACTTAAAAACAAAAATTGCCATTGTCCAAAAAAATGCTCAACTAGAATTACTAGACCCACCACTGCAAATAGCTAGTAACTCTATGACCTGGAACATGAACGCAGAAACTGTCACTACAAACTCACCTGCGCGAATGTTCCATCGTGCCGAAAATGTCACAGTGACAGCCAATCAAGGCGAAATGAAAATACCGCAAAAAACCGTTTACTTAAAAGGTAACGTCAATGCTATTGGTCAGCGTCGGCAGTCTCTAAGATCCAATACACTAACTTGGTATTTAGATAATAAGTTAGTTGAAGCTCAAGGAAATGTTATTTACCGACAAATTGACCCACCTTTAAATTTTGCGGGTGAAACAGCAGTTGGTAATCTGCAAACAGAAAATATTGTTGTCAAAGGTGGCAGTTCTAGCGGTAGGGTAGTAACGGAGATTATTCCTCAAGAAAAAGCCAATCGTCAGTAGTAAAGTTAGGTGAATGGAACCCACCTTCACCCATAAATTTTGGGTTGGTCGAGTACTAAACTAGGATCTTAGTAATACAAGCCTTTTGATAGCCCATGAATGGATCAAACCAATTAGGTATGGAATCCTTGCCAACATCCCAGCAAGTAGAACATTCCCACTATCACGATACAGACCAAGAGCATACAGCTCGTACTCATGGAACTGGAGAGTTGACTCATCCTCACGTCCATAGCGAAGAGTCTTTACGGCGAATTGTCAATCGATTATCGCGTATAGAAGGACATGTTCGTGGTATTAAGACAATGGTGCAGCAAAGTACCCCTTGTCCTGATGTTCTACTGCAAATTGCCGCAGTGCGGGGCGCATTGGATCGAGTCGCGCGAATTGTTTTGGATGAACATTTAACTGAGTGTATTGGTAGAGCCGCACAAGAGGGTAATATTGATGTTGAAATTAAACAGTTAAAAGCTGCTTTAGATCGATTTTTGCCTTAAAAATTAGAAAAACAATCTAAAATGTATTCGCAAAATTAGTGATGTATTAGCAGCGATACATCAAAACTTAATATTGCATCCTGACATTCACTCCAGCAACATTATATTGCCAACTGGTAGACAATCTATTTTTATAGACTTTCCTTTATTTACTTTTTCTAAGAGGATGTTTGAAAAGTGATATGTTGTGATTTTAATCGAATTATTACCCCCTTAATCCCCCCTTATAAAGGCAGGGCTGTTTCATTCCCCAAAGAGCTTTAAAAATCAAGGGTTCTAGCAATTAAAAATTAGTTATTTTGTTACTAGCGTGCCGATGAAACCAACTATTTTACTGATATTTCAGTGCTTAAATATTCATCTCTTCGTCACGCTTACTTACAATTTTCTTGCTAACCATCTTGACAAATCCTGTTTGAAATGGAATGAAACAGCCCTGCTTATAAAGGGGGGAAACAAGAAAATCCGGTTCCCTCCCCTTATAAAGGGGAGGGTTAGGGTGGGGTAAAAAAATATTTGATACATCAATCATGACTTTTCAAACATACTCTAAGAGGCAACGAAGGAAAAATTTATTCCATCAGATAATATGCTGTGGAATAACGATGTTTTAATTAGACTATGATCTTAAAAAACTATCAATTTCATTATTCTTTAATTGGCACTCTAGATAAACCACTAATTCTTTTTTTGCATGGCTTCATGGGTAACATTGATGAATTTGATGAAGCCATAAAATTATTATTCAACCAATTTTCCTATTTAACACTTGACCTTCCCGGACATGGCAAAACCCAAGTTTTGGGTGAGGATGAATACTATACGATGGCAAACACCGCTCATGCTTTAATCAACTTGCTCGATGAGTTAAAAATTGCCAAATGCTTTTTAGTTGGTTATTCAATGGGTGGAAGATTAGCTTTATACCTAACCCTGCATTTTCCAGAACGCTTTCATAAAGTTGTTCTAGAGTCAGCTTCCCCAGGTTTGCCAACAGAAGCAGAACGATTAGAACGTATTAAACTTGATACTCAAATAGGCAGAAAATTAACAAGAAGTCTCGAAAAAAGCGATTTTGCCAATTTTATATCAAATTGGTATAATCAACCGATTTTTGGTTATATAAAAAATCATTCAGAATACGACCGCATGGTTGAAAGTCGGTTGCAGAATAATCCACAGGAATTAGATAAATCACTGCGCTTTATGGGTACTGGATGTCAACCTTCTTTATGGGAAAAGCTACAATTCAATAAAATTCCCATGCTTTTACTAGTAGGTGAATATGATCAAAAATTTATATCTATTAATACAGAAATAGCTAAAGTATGTGAATTTGTTCAGATAAAAATAATTAGCAATGTTGGACACAATATCCACTTTGAAAATACCTTGGCATTTGTGGAAAATATCAAAAGCTTTTTATCCGCAGCAAGCTCAAAATTAGGATAACTTCACTACTTCTTTACTGCCTTGCTAGAAGGAGTTGGAGATGGTGGCATCGGGGCTATCGGTTGTTTAGCTGCGGTTAATTCTTCTTGCAACATTTTCTGGTAAACCTTAGGCAAAGAGCTACTAACAGAATTAGTTTCTATACCATATCCCAGACTTGTCCAAGTGGGAGAGAGTCGCCGCAAAACATCATTTAACTTCCCTTGACGCAACAGTTGAGAAATATTAGTTCCCCAAACTTTAGAATCATTTAACCAACGATAAACTACTACATCTTGATATTCTGCTTCAAAACTATAAGCAGTCCAAAACATCATCTGCATTGGTTTTGGGTGATAAAGAGGGGCTAAACGATACCAAGTAATGTTGATAATTTGATATCTGCCAGCAGCCGTAGAACAATTACCTGTGTTGGGGCCTGTGACAATTGTGACGCATATCTCAGGATGTCGGCTAAGGTCGTTGACTTGCTGTCCACCGTATAACAGCGAATAGGGACGGTTTCCACTAGCCTCACTTGCCGAGATGGTTCGCATTAAAGCGCGGATATAAGGGTCGCCCTCTTTCATCACCAAAGGCGGCTGTTGATTTTCAAAGATAGGATCGGAAGGCGATCGCAAGTCTCCAATATACCATTGCAACAAATACACAAAGCCGAGAAGCGCGGCTATTGGGCCAATAAGTTTTTCAACACCTTTGAATTCAAAGCCTTTCAGAGCCTAACTCCTTCAAATTCACTCTTTTTGCTAACAAAAATCATCGACGAACTGATTCCGGTAAAGTTCACACCTGATTGTTAGTTATTATTTCCGATTTGCTCATTTTTTTAGGAATTAGCAAAAAAGAGTATAAATACAAGAGTTTGCAAGTAACTGATATACAAAATGCAGGACTCACGCATTAAATATAAGGAGTTTCTACCTCTTGCCTCAAAACCGATAGCTTTTTACTTCATGCAAAATAAAACTACTGTAAGTATAGCAAGTGAGATACTCCCAAAAATTACGCCTAAATATAAACTCAATTGCCTATGGTAGCATCTGATCTCAGTAATTATTGCTTACTTGCTCAAATCGGGCGATAAGTCTATACAACCTCATTGCAAAGCTTCGATTTAAGTTTACACCAATGGACATCTGTGAACCCTTATAAAAGGTCTGCATTAAGATCGATTGAGAACTGAAATCAGGGAGATTGGGTAATCAATGAGTCTATTCCTCTAGCCCTGCATCAACTACGTATATTAAAATACCAGGAATTTTCTGAAGACACTGTAGATAACAAATGTTACTGTGGGCTAGTTGAAAACCAAGAGGCAGATAGCCTTTGGCAATATTGAATCTGCTTTGTGTTTTTACACAATAGTCATAGTCATGGGCACAATATTCAAGTAGCTTGAAATATGAAAATCATTCGTATTCACCACCAGTTTGAAAAACTATGGTTAACCGTTTTACTTCCGTGACTACTGCTCTCACACTTAAGGTAGTTGGAATAATCTGCATTTTGTCCTTTTTCGTTGACTTTTTGATTCTGTTGTTACCCTTTCAACCCACCGATCGGGTATGGCAAATCAATTTGGGAACAGCGCTCGTCGATCGAGGAATTGTTCCTCTAGTCGGTTTGGGGCTTCTGTTTGGTGCCTATTGGATTGAAAATGCCGATCCAGCAAGCGATCGCCCCCAAGGTATCGATTTAAGATTTCCCGCCGCCATTATCTCCAGTATTTTAGGGTTGATGTTCTTGCTGATTTTTCCCCTGCACCTAAATAACGTCAATCAAGCGAAGGCTCAAACAGTCAACCGAATCACCCAAGAAGCAGCTCAGGCAGAAAATCAACTGGACACTCGGTTATCGCAATTACAAGCACAACTGAATACTGAGCAAGGAAAAGCGCAGCTAGACCAACTGCGAAACCAAACCAAAGCTCAGTTTAGTGAAATCCTCAAAGATGACCAAAAATATAAGCAAGCAATTGAAAGCCCTCAAATTCCCGCAAATATAAAAGAGTTACTCAAGAAGGCTAAAACAAATCCCCAAGTACTTGACAAAGCTATCGAACAACAAACAGATATTCAAACGCTGCAAACTCAACAATTGAGCCAAGTTCGCCAGCGCCGAGACGAAGCACTGCAACAAGCTAAAGATACTGCTTGGAAATCTGGACTGCGAATTGGTATTAGCAGTTTGCTATTGTCCATTGGTTACATTATCATCGGCTGGACAAGCCTAAAAGGTAGTGGTGCTGTACAAGGCGGTAAACCAAGAACTGCCGCACGCTAATCCACTATTGGCATGGCAGTAGGAAATATCCAAAAATTATTGACGGCTAATACTGCCATGCGTCTAATAGCTAATAACAATAAAAAGACAATTATCACTGAGTAAAATCGCTATAAAACTTGAGTAATGTTCTCAATTTACATACTGACATATAACGAAGAACTAGATATTGCTGCTTGTATCGAATCAGCGATGTTATCAGATGACATCATTGTTGTGGATTCATGCAGTAGCGATCGCACTGTGGAAATCGCCAGTCGCTATCCCATCCGCGTCGTCCAACACGCTTTTGAAAGCCACGGACGCCAACGCACCTGGATGTTAGAGTCTATCCCTCCGAAACATCAATGGGTTTACATTCTCGAAGCTGACGAGCGTATGACACCAGAACTGTTTGCGGAATGCGAAAAGGCAAGTCAGAATCCAGACTACATCGGTTACTACGTGGCTGAACGCGTCATGTTCATGAATCGTTGGATTCGCTACAGCACACAGTATCCTCGTTACCAAATGCGACTCTTCCGCCACGGTAAAGTATGGTTTACAGACTACGGTCATACTGAGCGAGAAGTTTGTGAGGGTGCAACTAGCTTTTTAAAAGAAACATACCCACACTACACTTGTAGCAAAGGTTTGAGCCGCTGGATTGATAAACACAACCGTTATTCTACTGATGAAGCTCAAGAAACATTGTATCAGCTAGAGCAGGGAAAGGTTAACTGGCAAGATTTATTCTTTGGCAAATCGGAAGTTGAAAGACGGCGTGCCTTGAAGGATTTATCTTTACGTTTGCCCGCCAGACCGTTGCTACGGTTTATATATATGTATTTTATCTTAGGCGGATGTTTAGATGGACGCGCCGGAGTGGCTTGGTGTACATTACAGGCATTCTACGAATACCTGATTTTGCTCAAAGTCTGGGAAATGAAGCATCTACCAAAACCTAATTTAGATACAACAGCAATTTTGGTACAAGAGAGTACGCAACAGTTGCAGAGCGTGGATTCTGAAACTACACAGGTTGATGCGGCGTGAAGAGGCTGGAGATTAGAAGAATTTCTTGATATAGCGATCGCAAAATCATAGGGCACACAGATGTGCTACACAGATCCCTGACTTCGTAAAAGTTGTCGGGGATCTTATTTATTTTTTGAGAATCCCTAATAAATTAATGTTTTTAACAGAACATTTTCATAAAAGCCGCCCCTGCTCAAAAGTGAGTGACTGACCAGATAAAATAATTTATTAGTTTACCCTGTAGTACTTTCATAATCATGAGCAACTTTTGATTAAGCGCGGTAGATTAATAATACCTAAGAAGTTGCAACAATCATTTACAAGTCTTATAAAGAAAAGTAACATCCTCTAAGAATAACTAGTCGCCATCGGATTGGTTAATGTCTATGTGTATGCTTATAGAAAAATAGCTGATTTCCAGCAGCAGGCAACTTGCTGGCGTTGTAGACAGTTACTTGCGGCAGAATCTGCCAAAGTTAAAGCCTTCGGAATTTGACGAATCTGCTGGTATGGATACGAATAACAAAAGTTCCTCTAGCTTAAAACAGGAGAATCGGGGCTTGGTAATCAATCGCCTAAAACAGGACTTAAAAAACGACCTAATTGCTGGTTTGTTGGTAATAATTCCCCTAGCAACCACTATCTGGCTGACAATTACCATTGCTACTTGGGTAATCAACTTCCTCACGCAAATTCCCAAACAATTAAATCCCTTTGATGGGTTAAACCCATTTTTAGTAAATATACTTAATTTATTAGTAGGTTTGGCTGTACCACTACTAAGTATATTACTAATGGGCTTGATGGCTCGAAATATAGCTGGGCAGTGGTTGTTAGATTTTGGTGAGCGATTCTTACAGGCAATTCCTTTAGCAGGGCAGGTATACAAAACTCTCAAACAGCTTTTAGAAACAATACTGAAAGATTCTAATGGCAAGTTTCGCCGGGTAATTTTGGTGGAGTATCCTCGCCGAGGAATTTGGGCGATCGCTTTTGTGACTGGTGCAATCAGCAGTGATATCCAAGCCCAGATGTCGCGTCCTGTATTAAGTGTTTTTATTCCCACCACTCCAAATCCGACTACGGGATGGTACGCAGTCGTTCCTGAAGACGAGGTGGTGAACCTCTCGATGTCGATTGAAGACGCTTTTAAAATAGTTGTATCAGGTGGCATTGTCGCCTCCAATACGCCTTTGGTTTTCCCCAAAGAGTCCACACTGGAAGTGAAACACGAAGAAATCAAGCAGCAGGTTATTCCCGTTGAAGAAACGTGAAGAAGGCAGGAGGTTGGAATAAAGAATAGCAGTTCGCACCCCATCTAATTCCAAGCCACCAACTCAGAGATTTTGGCTTTGACTTAAACTCCAAGAAAAGCTCTGGTTGCAGCAAGAGATATAGGAGTGTAATAACGCGCCTACATATTGCACTATTTTCCGTGTAGACCGTCATTAGTCACTTGTACTGAGTTTCGACTGCGCGGTAATCGAGCGACTTGCACTGAGCGGCGTCGAAGTGAGTCGAGATTCAACTACCGCAAACGCGAACAGCGTCTCGTAGAGAAGCAGAAGTATTAGTCATTTGTGTTTACCAAGGACAAATGACAAAGGACAACCTCACCAGTTGATGCACAATCTTATTTGCGTAACAGCTTATTTCTCCTGCCTCCTGCCCTCTGCCTCTCTGGAATCAATCTGGCATAGTCACAAGCAAATGCGTAATGTTGTTTAACTGTGTCAAAATTGATAGGCTTGTAAGTTTGTCTTGCCTAGTTAATTCAGTTCTTGCACAATCACCCCTCAGTTTTATGCAACCTCGTAAACCCCAGCAAATTGCTCGTGAATTGGCGCTTTTAAGCCTTAGCCAATTGCCAGTCAGCCCAAAAAAATTAGATAAATTGGAAGACGATCAACTAGTATCCAAGTTGGTACTAGGTGCAGTACGCACTCTAACCTCAGAAGTACAAGATACCCTCGATAATGCCGCAGGTGAACTGCAACGCAGTAACGATCGCCTCTTAAGTAGCCAAACTCGGGCCTCCGACCTCAATACTGCCAGAACAATGCTTCAAGAAGCGATCGCCTGCACCCAGACAGCAATCAATCAGTTGGGTACAGCAGTTGATTTCCCAGTATTGATTCAGTTAGCCAATCAGGACAAGGGAGTTCGGAATTACGCTAAAGAGCTTGTGATTACCGTCAACGAAAATCGACACATTATAGATGAACTCATTTCTGCTGCCTTAGTAGATTGGCAAGTAACTCGCCTCGCCCAAATTGACCGCGATATCTTGCAAATCGCCGTGGCAGAAATGAAGTTCTTAGGAGTTCCAGACAGTATCGCCATCAACGAAGCTGTGGAACTAGCCAAACGCTACAGTGGAGACGATGGTCATCGCTTTATTAACGGTGTTTTGCGCCGAGTCACTGAGCAGAAAAAAACTGCGTAGTACTGCTGCGGAATTAATAATTTTTATACTGCCGTGGAGAAAAGTCTGTAGCCGCTTCTGCGGCTTCCTCCAAGCGGAACCCTTCCAAAGGGAGATGCTGCGCCAACAGAGGAAAGCTTTTGTCGAACTGATTTTCTTTAAACTGGCGTTGAAAGGTGAGGATAACCCGGAAGTTTTCACCCCAAGAAAAAGTACAAAGTTAAATTAAACTCATAACTTATAACTTATAACTCATATAACTAATACTGCTGCAATGGTTTTTAATTGGTTCCGTCGTCAACATAACGATTCCTCTAACACTCCTTCTGATAAGAAACAGGAAGAAACTCCTCCTGTAAAAGAACCCCAACCAGAGCCAGCCGAAACCTCAACACCAACTGTTGAAACTACACCAGACACAACGGCAGACTTATTGGCATTTGCGAAAGCTGCCTACAAAAATATTCAGCAAAAACAGCAAGTCGAGGTAGTAGAAACCCCACCCGATCCAGCAGATACCTTAGCACCATCAATACAACCTGAAACCGCAGAAACGGTAATTGCGGAAATCACTCAACCAGAAGCAACTGAGGAACCTGCTAGTACAACCGTAGAAACTACACAGCCAGAAGTTATCCAAGCTGCTAGTGAGGAAGAAATTACAGAAGATTCCTCACTAGCAGCAATTGCTGAACAGCCAGATATTTCCAGCCCAGAACTCACGGCAAGCGAAGTTGAACCAACACCCACTGAACCACTAGCTACGCCAGAGGCAACACAGCCAACAGCACCAGCTAACTTATCCTTTTTAGAACGGGCGGCGGCAGAACGGCAAGCCAAGCTAGAACAACTAATAGCCACCGCCATTGAAGTTCCAGAACCGGAGGTAGTACAGCCAGTAGCGACAACCTCAGAAACAGGAGAGGAAGTTCCGGGATTAGTATTTGATGATGGGTTTGTCTGGTCAGCGAAAGTTCTAGCAGCTCAAGGTAGGAGTGCAGAAGACGTTTCTATTGAAGAAATTACCTGGCTGAAAAAGCTCCGGCAAGGATTAGACAAAACTCGCCGTAGTATTCTTAATCAACTCAAGGCGATCGTTGGTCAAGGGCCGCTAAACCAAGCTGCTGTAACAGAAATTGAGGCATTGCTTTTGCAAGCTGATGTTGGTGTAGAGGCGACAGACTTTATTATCAATGCCCTACAAACAAAACTGCGAGAAGAAGTTACCGCACCTGAAGAAGCGATCGCTTTCCTGAAAAAAATCCTCCGGGATATGCTGGATGCACCGAGCAAAACCTCCCACAAAACTACCTTTACCCCAGAAAAAGAAACTTTAAATATTTGGTTAATCACTGGGGTAAATGGTGCCGGTAAAACCACCACTATTGGCAAAATTGCCCACTTGGGACAAAAATCTGGCTATAAATGCTTGATTGGGGCAGCAGACACCTTCCGTGCCGCCGCCGTGGAACAAGTGAAGGTTTGGGGTAGTAGAAGTGGCGTGGATGTAATTGCCAATCCGGGAAAAAATACAGATCCGGCAGCAGTTGTATTTGATGCGATCGCCGCCGCTCAAGCGCGTCAAACCGAATTACTTCTGGTAGATACAGCTGGGCGACTGCAAAACAAGAAAAATTTAATGGACGAACTCGGTAAGATCCGGCGAATTATCGACAAAAAAGCCCCAAATGCCAAGGTAGAATCACTATTAGTTCTAGATGCCACTTTAGGTCAAAATGGGCTGCGGCAAGCCGAAGTTTTTTCCCAAGCTGCCCAACTCAGTGGTGTTGTCTTAACTAAGCTAGATGGCACTGCCAAAGGCGGCGTTGCCCTTGCCGTTGTACAGCAGCTAGGTTTACCCATTCGCTTTATTGGTGCTGGCGAAGGAATTGAAGACCTACGCCCCTTTTCGAGCTATGAGTTTGTCGAAGCTCTCTTGAGTGGTTAGTTGATAAAACTTCGAGTTAAAAATTTTCTCAACAGACTTAGGACTTACGCAATACTGTATGATTCTTCTCTAAGAGACACTGCGCGTTGGCGTCATCCTCTGACAGAGAAGGAGGTTCGATAAATTAAGCTTTTTAGCTATTTTTGCGTAAGTCCTAAAACTAATAAATTTAGGGATGACTGATCTGGTATTATCACTTGAACTAACTAGAAACAGCTCAAGTCCTAAAATTATGAATTTGTCAAAATAAATGGGTGACTTTTGCTGAAATTTCTAGCTAATGCCCTTTTTGAAGTCTAAAATTGGCTTTTTAAATGTAGCATCAAGGTATTTAGTTGCGACATACAAAAGCCCCTAGACTTTCATCTTGCAGCAATTGAAAAGGGAATCGAGACACTGACTCCCATAGAACTCTGTTATGGGATGGACAGCAGTCTCAGTGGTGAAAAATGCGTTGGTGAACCAGCACAGGAGGTTTTCCCTCCATAGGTGCTTAGTGTTGCCCATGACGACTTGTTCGTGCAACGTCTCTAGAGAGGTTTGAATTCTGATGGTTAAATGAAAACAGTCTTTCTGGCTTTTGACTTAAACTTCTTGGAAGATATTTCTTATATTTTTAGTGTCATCTCTTATATTCATATCTTACACTTACCAAATGACTCACCTCTAGAATAAATTACAAGCTAATGGTTTAACTCTGTTACATCTGACTAAAAAGATAGGTTACTTCACTTTTATCCTGTTTTGATGGGTTGAAGTTTTGCATCTTCAGTAACTCAAAATTCGCAAAACAAGAAATTAAAAATGGAAAAGCTCAATCTTGGCGATTATCCCAGTAATTATGGTATACAAATTAAGTATTTGAAAACTTATTGACATATTCTCAGGTTTGGAAACGAGTATAAGTCTGTTTTTGAGTAAATCAAGCTCTATTTGAGCGCTTATAGAGGTTTTCAGTCAAAAGACTTCTAGTCTCCTAGCTGCTTCTACCTAAACAGTTCCTCAGAGAGCGTTATAAATTATTCTTTGAATAAAGTATTCTTATGACTTTAGAGATATGTTTTGGTAGTTAAGTTATGGAAAAATGAAAAGCTTTCTGATAAATCAAGCAAAAGTAGTAATTTTTACGGTTAGAATTTGGGCTAAAAATACATGATTTGAAATTACTAACATTCCATCTTAAATACAATAAGCAAATAAAATACTTATAAAATTTGCTTGTTACGTCTTTATACTCTTGCTAAAATGGCAAGTCTTGTCTAAATATGGTTTAGCAATGCCAAAGCCAAAAGATTTATAAGTCATCTAAAATCTGCCAATATAAAGTGCAATAATACCCGTGCCTGTGTCTCAACTGCCCTCTCAACCCACTGATAATAATAGTAGTGCTGCGACGGATGTCACACCAGTTGTGGCACTCAAAGAACTTGTGGCAAGGTTGCACCGGGAACAGAACAAAATTCAAGATTTGCTAAGTTCTTTAGGATTTGCCCTGAGAAGTTTCAATAATTTGAATCAGTTTTTGGAACTGATTCCGCTGATGGCAACAAGAGTGACAGATGCAGACGGTAGCGCCCTGTTTCTCTACAAACCTAATGGTCAAGTCAGGTTAGAACAGTTACATTGGCAAGATAGTGGCCAGCGCAAGAATATCCGCAAAGCGCTAGAAATAGCCAGTAGTCAAATTACGCTTTTGCCCAATACTCCCCCCCTTGCGAATGCCACGGGGATTTTGGATGACCAGATGCATCGCTATTTGGGCCCAGATGTGCAAATCTTTGGTACAGCGATTTTGGTAAAGCATACAGAACGAGGATGGCTCTATGTCTTGAGCCGCGATCCAGAATATAGTTGGACAGAAACCAGACAAAAGTTAGTTAGGTTAGTAGCAGACCAAACAGCAGTAGCGATCGAAAACGATGAACTAGCTGTAGAACTAAGAAAAAAAGAACGCCTAGACCAAGAATTAGAAATTGGCGCAGAAATTCAACGGCGACTTCTACCACGTCAATGCCCTACAATCCCTGGTGCAGTTCTGGCGGCACGCTGTAAACCTGCCAATCGCGTCGGCGGAGACTACTACGACTTTATTGCTACCAATCATAATAAGATTCAGCCCAAGATCAAAGGTGGCAACGAAACTAGTCGCTGGGGTTTGGTTATTGGAGATGTCATGGGCAAAGGTGTCCCCGCTGGGCTGATTATGACGATGATGCGGGGAATGCTACGAGGAGAAGTGCTACATGGTAATTCGCCAGCCGGAATTCTACAAAACTTAAATAGAGTTATGTATGCGGATTTGGAAAATTCCCACCGCTTTGTAACGCTATTTTACTCAGAATATAACCCCCACAGCCGAATTTTGTCTTATAGCAATGCGGCACATAATCCTCCATTGTGGTGGCACGCAGCCACGAAAACTGTCACCCGTTTAGATACTTTGGGAATGTTGATCGGTTTGGATGCTAACAGCCAATATGAAGATGCCCAGGCACAGTTAGAGCCTGGGGATACAATTATTTACTATACAGATGGCTTGACTGATGCTGCTGCTGCTAGTGGCGATCGCTTCGATGAAGACAATTTTGTTGCTGGCTTCAATACGGCTTGTAAATACTGCAATGGGCCAGAAGAGATTGTGGATTACCTCTTTGACCAAGTTCAGCAATTCATCGGTGCTGATAAACAAAACACTGATGATATGACACTAGTTGTCCTGCAAATTTTATAATCATTGGACATTTATGCTTGCTCAAGTCATGAGTCAATGCTTGAGTTTATGGTGACAGAGCATTCACCACAGTGATTTCACTAAATTTAATTTTTTATTTATTTTTCTTTGAATTTCCGTAGCGATCGCCCAAATGGTTGTATATCAACCTTTTTTGAGAAATTGTTTGTATTTAGCTTTTAGGATAATACATAAAAAATGATCGTTAGAATACTTTTCTGTTCAATTAAAAATTATATATTTTGCACATCTAGCACAGTAGGAAACGCCAAGGGGGAGAGCAGGTAAAAGGTAAAATGTACAAGGTAAAAAGTAAAAGGTAAATTTACTTCTTCATTTTTGCTTTCTTTCTATCCTTGTGACGCAAGCATTTGGTCTGCTCCCTTTTGGCGTTTTAATTTTTTCTTTCTCCGCCGTAGCAAGTTCACAACAGCTACGACGGAGTTTTGCTTTCTTTATTTTTTCGACCCAGATTTTGTTTTTTTAAACTTTCTTGGTATTTAAGCATTTAGCCTTTATTTAATTGATTTGTCAAGATATTTATGAAAATATTTTAGATGAAGAATTTAGATGGCTATTCTTGCGCCCCAGCTTTTTGCAGACTCCGCACCACATTCTTATAACCATTAAATTCTGCAATCATCAAAGCAGTATAACCACCCCGGTTTTTCAAATTCACATCTGCCCCAGCTTGGAGTAATAACTGCACAATTTCGCCATAACCTGCTGAAGCAGCCCACATTAATGATGTGGCCCTGGCTGAGTCTTGAAAATTTACATCTGCCCCCTTTGCTAGCAGCAAATGTACGATCTCTTTGTGTTTGCGTTCAGTTGCCTTAATTAAAGCAGCTTTGCCATCATCCGCTGGAATGTTAACATCAGCACCATAGTCTAATAAAATTTGCACCGTTTGGGTGTGTCCTTGCGATGCAGCCAACGTCAAAGGAACTTCACCAAGATTTTTCCCATTTATATCTCCGCCAGAACGTAGCAGTGCCTCGACAATTTGGCTATGTCCCTGCAATGCTCCTACAAGCAGTGGTGTATCGCCTAGATGGTTCCTTATTTGGCCATCTGCACCCCTGTTAAGTAATATTTGTACGACATCAATGTAGCCTTCTACAACGGCAAGGTGTAAGGCAGTTTCACCATCTTGATCTTGAAGATTAATCTGGGCACCTCGATCTAGTAAAGCTGCTGCGATCGCACTGTGTCCAGCCGCTGCTGCTGCCGATAGAGCAGTTCCACCATCTGCGTTTTTCGCATTCACATCAGCCCCTGTTGCTAGCAGTGCTTCCACAATCTCCAAATGTCCCAAATCTGCCGCTAGCATTAAAAGTGTCTCACCCTCCTCATCTGGGATATTGACATCGACACCAGTTTGGAGAATTGCTTGTAAAACTTCTATTTTTCCCTGCTTAACGGCAAGTTTCAATGCCGTATCATCATCTTTATCAGCGATATTAACTTGGGCACCAGCAGCCAATAAAACTCGCACTACATCGATATGACCTTTGAGTACTGCTGCCATTAAAGCTGTACTGCCATCTTCATTAGTGGCATTGACATCCGCACCTTTCGATAGTAAAAGTTGCACAATGTCAAGCTGTTTGGCACTAGCCGCCAACATCAAAGCCGTCAAACCATAGGTTTTTCTCGGCAAGTTGATATTTGCCCCAGCATCCAGTAGCGATCGCACAATTTCGGTGTAGCCTAAATTGGCAGCAAACATTAACGCCGTGGTGCCTTGGCGATCGCACGCGTCTACCCTCGCACCAGCAGCCAATAGCGCACACAGCCCCTTAATATCGCCATTTTTAGCAGCTTTTAGCAGCAAAGTATCGTTGTTTTCAATCATGAATAAGATCCCACACAGGGGGTTTTGTTCGTCTACCCTCAAAATTTAGTCTGAGATTGTTTATCCACTTTGGCAAGGGGGCAAAGGAAAATAGCTGGGTAAGAGGGGAAAGTCTCTTTTTATTTGTGCAACTTTAAGCACAGAAAATAGAGTTATGCTAATTTTTATGAAGATTTAATAATTAGGCGAGAACACAATGAGTCTGGAACTTTCTACGTCGGTGAAATATTGGCTGAACTTTTTCCATCCAGCGTTCATGTGGGCGCTATTAGTACTCTCAATTTATGCTGCCTATTTAGGACTGCAATTACAGCGTACCAGAAATGCTCAGGGGGAAGAGAAGAAAGAATTGATTAAAGGTAGATATAACATTAGACACTACCAAATCGGGTCTATACTCCTAGCTTTGATGGTGGCAGGTGCGATTGGAGGGATGGCCGTCACTTACATAAATAATGGTAAGTTGTTTGTCGGTCCTCACCTGTTAGCAGGACTAGGTATGACAAGTCTAATAGCATTTTCTGCTGCTTTGTCCCCTTATATGCAAAAAGGGGCGAATTGGGCGCGTGCAACTCACATTTTGATAAATTTCACCCTTTTGGGACTTTTTGCTTGGCAGGCTGTTACTGGGGTGCAAATTGTCCAAAGAATTCTCACTAAAGCATAGTCCTTTGTTATTTGTCCTCTCTTACAAAGTTCTGATCGGAGGAAACCTCCGCTCAGACTTTGCGCTTTGTCATTAGTAGATGAAAAATGACAAAGGATTGTTGACTCAGCGGTTTTGTTTGGAATTCCCAGGAAATGGTATTTCTAGAGATTTATGAAAATTTTCCTGAACTTTGCGAGTTAAGCGGCGGGAGACTTGGCGGACAATTTGATTAAGTAAGCGATCGCCAGTAGATTGAATTATAGACTTAGGTAATCGCTGAATAAATCGGGGAAAGTGAAGATAAACTATCAAATCTAATTCCCATTCAACTTTTGTAACTTCGCCAATACTGCTGCAAGCATCATTTCCTATTAACTGTAGAGATGCCCGATAATCTACGTCATAACCAGGCGGCTGGTAGTCAGGAATGGGGATTGTACGGATGCGGTAAATACCCTCCTCTGGGGGCAACAATTCCAAACCTATTTTTGGTTCTACTTCATAACCGAAAGAACCAAAACGACCAATTGTTAAAGCATAGCCATTTTCCCCAAGTGATTGTACCTTCATGGGTTCAGCACAGCGCGAAAACCATGAGGAGTGAGCATTGAGATACTCAGCAACCTTCTCTACTGGAGCAGCCATTTCCATAAAATCTTGATAACGACCGTAAAATTTTGTAAGCGTCGCTACATTTGGTTCTGTTAATGTGTCCTCGGCTTCTTGGGTGGACACTACAGGTAAAACAGCTTCTGTTATTTCCCAGGATTTATATTCGCCTTTTCTTGAAAGCATAAATGCATTACTGTATATTTTGGCGTTGGTCTATATTAATGATTCCCCACATACCTGGATCATTTCGCATTCAGATCCCATTTTGACCGAAACCTTATTAATCTGCGAGCGACTCCATAGAATTACTAAAATAAAGAACTAAACAAGCACACAATAGTTTCCCAGGATAGCATTTATCATGAAAGCATTTGTAGCAGGGGCAACAGGTGAAACAGGTCGCCGGATTGTGCAAGAGTTGATAGCGCGGAATATTCCCGTCCGGGCCTTGGTGCGGGATATAGAGAAAGCTAGGGGTATTCTGTCTCCTGAAGCCGAATTAGTGGTAGGCGACGTATTACAACCAGAAAGTTTAACTGCTGCGTTGGGAGATAGCACAGTTCTGTTGGTTGCGACTGGGGCAAAACCTAGCTTTGACCCCACTGGCCCCTATAAAGTGGATTTTGAAGGGACTAAAAATTTAGTAGATATTGCTAAGGCAAAGGGAATTGAGCATCTTATCTTAGTTTCTTCTTTGTGTACTTCCCGGTTTTTCCATCCGCTAAACTTGTTTTGGCTAATTTTGTTGTGGAAAAAACAAGCTGAAGAGTATATTCAAAAAAGTGGTCTTACTTATACTATTGTGCGGCCTGGTGGGTTAAAGAACGAAGACAACTCTGATCGCATCGTGATGCAGAGTGCAGATACACTGTTTGATGGTAGTATCCCCAGGCAGAAAGTCGCCCAAGTTGCTGTTGAGGCGCTGCTTGAAGCAGATGCACGTAATAAAATTGTCGAAATTATTGCTAAACCTGAAGCAGCCTCAAAAAGCTTTAAGGAGCTATTTCAGCAGTGCTGATATTCCACAGGATTGTATTGCTTCTGCTTCTTATTCTCATCCCCAAAATAATCGACTCACATCTTCATGGAAAAGTGATGCCTACGCACTTTTTCAATTCGCCCCTTGATTTTGCTCCCTAAAGCGATCGCTCTATCTCCCGTGCAAGGGCTTGTTCCCAAATTGGCAGATCCTCCGGTCGGTCAACATCAGCTAAGGGCAACAAGTCCACGTATGATAAATTAAGTTTCTGGGCAATATCCACGGTTTTCTGGAATACTTGAGCAGTTCCCCACTCGATGTTAACGAATAGCTCCGGGATGGGTTGGCGCAAACCAATTAAGTAATATCCACCATCGATCGCAGGCCCAAGTACAAGATCAAAGGCGTGTAACTTCTCAAAGGCTGTTGCTAAAATCTGGGCATTCACTCCAGGGCAATCTGTACCAATGATAATTACTTTTTCTGCACCAGATTGAAAAGCATCAAAAAGCGATCGCGCCATCCGCGAACCTAAATCCCCTTCTCCTTGAGACTGGTAAACCAAATCCAACCCCAGCCACTTTTGCATAAGTTGCGAATCGCCACCTGCAAAACGCACTTCCACAGATATGGAAATGGCTTTTTGCAATTCTTGAACCTGAAATATTGTATGCTCAGTCATTTCCCGTTGAAGATTGGCAGCACCAACATTTCCCAAAGCAGGTATCAATCGGGTTTTTGTCCTACCTGGTTCTGGATAACGGGTGAAAATAATCAGGTGCTGTTTTGAGTTTGCTGGTAAATTCAGCACAAAATACCTTGTTTGAATCAACTAAAAATATATTAATAGCAATACTTGTCGTTTTCGTTAGCTCTAGCATGATCTTTTCCCATTCGCATGGCCCCCAAAATCGTAGAAACATAGACACAACGTCTAGCTTTACCACCATTCAAGCTGTAGAAGGTTATCTGTCCTAATCCGCCTACAGTACACTGATTTCCAATTTCAGAGATAGGACAACCGTGATAGTTAAATAAAACTCGCCACATTTGCTGTGAAGGGTGTTTTAGTAAAGTCGTCTCCTTTTTTCCTTTATTGTTTTCCTCTTCATCAATGCGAATGTTTGGCTCAAGATTATGCCATAGGTTGCCATTGTTTTTAACAGTATCAGAAATGAATTGTCCTGCCTCTGCTTGATGAACTGCCCATTGCACGACACCATTTTGTATGCGAAAACTGGTTTGCCTGGTTAATTTATCTTTAGTGGCTTGGCTTTGCGCTTGGCGCATAGCATAATAAACCTCATTTTGAGTAGTGTTGAGACGACGAGTCTCCACAAAAGTCAGCCAATTGGATATTCCGAGCGTAGCTAATATACCAATTAATACAATAACTACTAAAATCTCTGGTAAGGTAAAACCACTGTTAGAATGATTATTCTTCAAGAGATTTTTTGCATAAACTAAAGACGGTAGATGCACCAGGCTATACATTTTTATTCTGAGAGTTTTTCAGCTACGTGGCTGTTAAACAATGTTTCAGTTTTTTTAGCTCTTTACTTCGCGCTGGTTAATAATATTGTCGAATAACGTAGGCATTAAAAGGATTATGAAAATCTTTAATAATAATTTTAAAGTGAAATTTATACGCTGAAGCCTTGAAGAGTCATTCAGAACATAATTCCATAAAAACTTAGCCGCAGTTAAACCTTTTTGTCGATTAAAGGGCTTTTGTAGGGCTTTGCATGTTAAGTACTTATATAAATTTGCCAAACTTAGATTCCGAATATTATTAAGTGCTAAAGACCTTTCCTTACATGCTTTATCAAGCACCTGCAAGCAAGCTTTCTCTTGCCTAACAAGATTGGAAGAAACTGAATTAGGACTTATACGATATAGGATTTGTGGACATGGTACGCATATAAAATCAAATTTACAGGCCAATCGCAGCCACATATCCCAATCTTGAGCAGCACATAGATATTCATCAAATCCACCTAATTCGATTAAAGCTTCTCTACGAATTAAAGGATTTGAGCCATTCTCCAAAAAATTTGTCACTAATAACTTTTCATAAACATCTCCATTGGCTGTAACGTGTGTACCAGAGAGTACTATTTCACTATTTTCGTCGATATAATCAGTCCAACTGTAAGCAACTTTTGCAGTAAGATTTTCTTGCAAAGACTTTAATTGGCATTGAAGCTTATCAGGTGTCCAAAGATCATCTGCATCTAAGAAACTAATAAATTCTCCAACTGCATGTTTTAACCCTCGGTTACGACTTACATTTCCGCCAGCATTAGGGTAAGAAAACACTTTTATTCTGGGATCTTTAATTTCTGCAATAACATCTAAAGTTGAGTCTTGTGAACCATCATTTATTATAATCAACTCAAAATTCTTAAAAGTTTGGTTTAAGACAGATTGAACTGTTTCAATAATGGTTTTTTCGCTATTATAAGCTGGTATAATTACAGAAACAAATATTGTATTTAAAGTTGAGTTACTCATTTTCTATAGTTGTATTTTCTAAAAGTCTATCTATCCTCCATTTTAAAGAATAAAAAGGACTGAGCATACTAGCCCAATAAAAGTTAATTTCAAAAAGTGCAATTAAATTGCTTTTTAATTGACCTCGATACTTAATAAAATGTTTTAATAATCGGTGTAAACTTCCCAATATAGTTTTGATCGCAACTAATGGTTTTTGCCAATTTTTAGCATTGATTAAGCGTAGCTGGAAAATACACAGACCACAACCACGTGCTAGCACTAATAAATAATCTTTTTCTAAGCGCCAATGTGGAATTTGATGATTGATATGCATTGCGGGATTATACCATATTTCCCAACCTGCTTTGTGTAAGTATAAGAGAGCTTCTGTATCATCCCCGCCAACCATCAATTTACTCAGTCTACCTTTAAAAACCAATTCATCAGGAACACTTTCACACCAAGCTTGCTTACGAACAACTAATGCAGCACCTGGAGGAAGCCTTAAATTATCTGCATCAAATAAATATGGCTGTAATCCGTGTTCCCTAATGGCTAGAAAGGCTTGAATTCTTGTAAAATTTTCTGGTGGCTTTACTTCAAAATCACCGTGGATTTGACCACTCCAGGCACCAGCTTGAGGATGCTCTTTCCCAAAAGTATAAGACTGAAAAACCCAATCAGATGCTGGGAGATTATCATCATCTATGAATGCAATAAACTCACCTCTAGCCTCCTTGATAGCCCGCATTCTTGCAAAGGCTATTCCCTGTTGTTTTTCGTGAAAATACCTCAATATAAAATTTTGATTAAATTTTTTTTGGTAATAATCAGCTACTTGATTTGTCTCATCTTTACTATTATTGTCAATAATAATAACTTCCCAATTTAGGCTTTCTATACCTGTCTGATTGAGTAGCAAATCTAAAACTTTAGGTAAACGTTTTGCACCATTGTATGTAGGAATAGCTACCGTAAAATCTAGTTTTTCAATATCCATATAAGTAAAATATCAATTTCTAATTATATTTTTTAGTTAAATAACCATTTTTCCAAAGATAAAAAGGACTAATAAAACTGCTTAAAAATAGTTGCATTTCGCAAGCAGCTACTAAATCAGTTTTCAACATAGTTCTATATTTAAGTAAGTGGAAAATGATTTTACGCAGGTCATTTGTCAGATAAGCTAAAAAAGCAAATGGTCTATATATCTGTTTGACATTAACCATTCTAGTTACATAACGGCTAAGTCCAATACCTCGAAAAAATGGAATTAAATAATCTTTTTGTAAACGAAATTTTGGTATTTTATGAGAAATTTCCATTTCTGGGTTATACCAAATTTCCCATCCTGTTTTTTGAATATAAGACAACATTTCTAAGTCTTCACTGGTAAGCATACTGCCTTTAATTCTTCCAGTTAAAATAGGCTTCTCTGGTACACTTTCTAACCAGGCTTGTTTACGGACAACAAGTCCGGCAGATGGTGGTAGCAATTTTTTAGCTGCTTCATATAATAGTGGTAAATTACCTCGCTCTGTAATTGCCAAAAATGGAGCAATTCGCTGAAAATTTTCAGGTGGTTCTACTTCCCAGTCAGGATGAATTTGGCTGCCATAAGCTCCCGCCTTCGGATACTTTTCACCAAAAGCATAAGCTGCTGATACCCAATTTGATACTGGGTAGTTGTCATCATCTAGAAAACCTATGAACTTACCTTTAGCTTCTAAAACTGCCCTTTTTCGCGCATAAGCTGCACCTTGTTTTTCTTCAAAGCAATACTTTAAAGGGTAAGGAGACTGCCAATTTTTTTGATAGTTTTGAACAACTTTAGCTGTATTATCAGTGCTGTTATTGTCTACAACTATAATTTCCCAAGATAAATTTTCGGTGTAAACTTGGTTTTGTAGTCGTTCTAGTAGTTCAGGCAAACGACTTTCACCGTTATAAGTTGGGATAGCTACAGTAAAGTCAAGGTTATCAGTCATTTTCCGAAAAGTATATTTTGATGATGACGCTTTTTATTATGGTCAGGCAATGGCTAATTTATCAATGGCTCTTAAATAACTCTATCAAACATTAAAACTGCACATGATGTTTCAATTTTGCTATCAACGTGCAGTTTTATGTACAGCAATATTACGTATTTTTAAAGAAATATTGGTATTTAAATTACTTAACTGCATTTATCATCTTTTGCTGTCAGCATTGAGCCTAAGAGAGTTTTCACGATGACACATCGCTTTACGCTACTAGCCAATGTAGGATTTGCAGAGCTTGGTACAGCTACCACTATTTTTAACCCAGGTGGCTCTGTACCTGCTGGCACTGTTCCAAAGTTATTTGGCAGAGTTAGAGCTCCCATATAGTCAAAAGTAATTTTTGCTGATGTACTGAAAGGATAGTCTACAGGAGAATTAGTAGTAGTATTAGCAATGTTTTCTCCACTAAGATTTCCACCCAGCAAAAATTTATCAGAATTGGCTCCTACATCAACCGCTAAAGGTTTCCATGTCCATGTCGAGGCTGCTGCATCGGCACGATAAATAGCAACCTCTACATTTTGGGTTGTGCTATTTCTCTGAAAACTGACACTGTAGTTAAGTTTATTGTTTTTAGCTTCGCGTTGTGCTTCTTGCAGTGCAGCGAAAACGGCGTCGTTAACTTTATTTATCCGTTGCCGATTTACAAAGGCAGCCCAACCAGGAGCTGCGATCGCTGCTAAAATTCCTACTAGCAGCAGTACTACTATTAACTCTATAAGACTAAATCCAGCATCTTGTTGATTGTAGCCATTAGTAGAGGGTATATTTGCTAAATATTGCTGCTTTAACTTTGTTTTTCGGCAGTGCAACTGGAAAGAATCTAATAGTTGTAAACTAAGAATATTCGGCATACTATCCTACTTTTATTAAAAATTATCAAAGATAGAAGCTATTTGGTAAAAATGAAGCTGCTTCCTTGAACCTTAATGTTTGCACTCGGAAAATAACTAGATTTGCTCTGCGCGTAACGTACTTTAGTTTCATCATTTTGTATTAGGCGAGCTTGTGCATTACCTCTTAAATAAATTTCCGCAGCACTTCTATTATCTGTGCTAACTGAATTTATACAAGCATAGAATCCTGTTCTAACACTAGTGGCTGCTACTGGAACTTGACTAAAGTTAGTAGAGCATGTTGCTGCTGGCGCTCCCTGTGCTATTGTTGTTTGATCTATAAAATCAACCAAAACTACGGGAACTTGACCGTAACTGTCCCCAGATACCAAACTATTTGTCCAACTATTCATTTTTGCTTGTAATGTTATACCTTTTTGTGACAAGTCAAATGGTTTAAAACCTTTATTTGGGCATGGGAGATATTTTTCAGTTGTAAATCCATTGCCGCAAGCACCTACTGTAGCAGCAGTATTTGGAACGCCATCTTTAATTTCCCATCTAGCGATGCGTGCAGTGTTAGACCAAGTAGTACTAGTGTCTTTAATTAAATAGTAGGCAACTAGTGAGTAAACAAAAGTATCATCTTTTTCAGCGACTGAAGGTATTGTAATTGCTTGATTAACTAATTCTCGTTTCCAAAAGACAAGCACAGGAACTCTATCTGTTGTAGTTGGCAGTTGATTCCCAGTTGTACTTGCATTTGGGCAAGTGTTAGCAGTACTAGTATCAACAGTACCGCTTAGACAAGCAATTCCAGTAGCATCATATATATATATTGCTTGTTGGAGATCGCGAGTAATATAATCTAGTGCAGCTTTAATTTCTTGCTCAGAGTTCGCTTTGGCTTGTTCCTGACTATCAGTGTTTAAAATACTGATCATAAAACTTAGTAACGGCGTAATTACTAAAAATGCAATGAGCATAGCCACCAATAATTCAATCAGAGTAAAACCACTATTTTTATTTTGCTTGTGAGAGGGTTTTAGCTGAGTACTTAACAGCCACCTCAATATATTCATTTTGCTACAGGTTCTCCTTATTGACCGATACTGAGTCATGAAATTATTTATGTTTACCGAGTTAATTATGGTTGACAACCACCAAGGCGATCGCACAAAGCGCTATAGGAGCTTTGACCCCTGACAATTTCAGTTGTCATTTCTACTAGGGGTGCTTTGCGATCGCCTAGTCCCCCTGTAAATGTTGCTGCTGTTTTTCCACTGCTACCCGCAGTTAAAGAACCAAATTCCGCATCTGAACGATATACCCGAACTCCCAAACGATAGCCTTGACCTTTATCAGCGTCGCTATCTGTCACAGCAACACGAATAGCCTGAATGTAAAATAGATCGCTAGTACAGTTGGGATTAGCAAGGCTGCCATTTTTGTTAAAGCAATACAAACCAGTGCTAGCGGTAGGAGCTGACGTACTACTTAATAAATAGTCACTGCTTGAACTGGATACATTTCTAGTTGTGCTAGCAGCCAGTGTAACGGTGATTGTCGGATCTGAGATTGTTTTAGACTTAATAGCATCAATAAAGGCTTTAGCTGCTCCTGTTGCCAATTCCACCCGTTTAGCTTGGACACGGGTTGCAGTTGACATAACTAGGACAGGTGCGATCGCTACCAGCAAAATGGCAACTACGAGGATCGCCACAAGCGACTCAATGATCGTAAAACCAGAATCGTTAGACTGAGCAGATAATTCTTGTAGTTGGCGTGGGTTCATACTCAATTTCTTAATAAGGCTATGTTTTAAAGTAATTTGCAATCGGGTGTAATATACTCGTAACATCTCTCCAAACCTCTCCCCTACAAGGGGAGAGGCTTTGAATTTTCCCTCCTTCCCTAATAGGGAAGGGGGTTAGCTCTGTTAACGCGATCTATTCATCCGAAAAGTGATGTAAAAACTCTCATTCAAACATTTTAGGATGGTTCGAGTTCGCAGCTAGTAGGACGTTCAGTTGCTGGTAGTGCAAATTTGAAACCACTGCCAAAGTAAGTAGTGTCCGCAGTATCCATATCAAATCCATCCGATGTTTGAGTTTGTACACCACACAACAGAGTTTTCACCCAAAGGTCATCCCGGCCTACTTCTCTGAAGTATTCATTCGGAGGATCTGTTGCTGGAGTTACAAAGCGCTGGGCAAACAAATCAGGATTTTGTGCCAGTAACGCCACATCAAAACCCCAGTTACGGTTAGGAGGCGTATAATAAGGCGCTTCCCCAGCACCATTAGTAGTGAAAGTACTATCTGATGTGTAACCAGGTCTTGTAGAAAAGAGAGTTCTGAAAAATATACTGTCAATATTGGCAGTGGAAGAAAGAGCACTAGGGGTAGAAGAGGTTGCAGCAACAGTTGTTGGCCCTGGTCTGACGAGAACTTGGAATGGTGCGCTAGCATAAATACTGCGTTTAAATTGGATGAATGAACCGTTGATATTGGCATTAATTCCATTCCAGTTTTCTAAGAAGCGCACAAAGTTATGCAAACCCCCATTGATTTCGTAAGTACTTGAACCCACACGAGCAGGAGTGTCACCAGAAGCAATTACTAGATTAAAAGTTGTTTCACTTGCCTGAGACAACCATCTAGTATTTTTAACAAAACTAGATGATGATGCTATGTCGGTGTAAGTCTTTACAGTATTGTCAGCATCTGTGGTTGTTACCTGTAATTGCAATACAGGCTCTAATAGTGGTTGAAAAGATCCATCTCTTGTGTATGTTGTCGTGCTTCCAGGAAAATCCCTAAGCGAAGAAAGCGAAGCAGCTGGTACTTGGGGATACCTGTAAAATAGACGAATGTTATTTTGGTAAATTATATCGCTGCCGCTGAATCCTGGTGGCTTAGTAGTATTAATATCTTTGGTGGTTGCAAACCAGAGGGCATTATTTGCTGGTTCGGGTAGGCTGCCATCATTAAATTGAGCTACTACTTTAGCTCCCCCTACTGTTGTTATGCCTAGTGCAACGGGAGTAGTGGTACCAATATTTGCACTAGTTATGAGAACATTAGTGCTAGTAAGCAGCCTACCAGAACTATTTCTTTTGAACGCAACCCGGCGGGCAAATCTTCTAAAATCAGCCTGTGCCGATTGGGCAGTAGTACCAGCTAAGAGTTTGTCACGCTCTGCATTTGCTGGAAGATTATGAGATTGTATTGATCTATCGCCGTCATAACCAATATACCAATCAGTTTCCGTACATTGCGAAACTGGTATTTTGAAGCACATTTCCATTACATACTCTGGGAAACTTCCTCGTCGTTGAATGGGTGTGACGAAATTGTTCAAGTAAGAACTATTAAAGTTTACTGAGTCAGCACCAGTGGGAGTCCCTTTGTAGTACGTATCATCATTAGATGAAGTGAAGAAATTAGATGAAGTAACAAAGTTGTTATTCCAAAAACCTGCCTTCAATCGATTCAATACGGCGTCAGCATCGCTCACTTGGTGGTTATTTCGCAAGTCGTAATCACCCTCATTGCGGAAACCTTCGCGGAAGTTACCAGACAGCAAGGTGACAGCATCGGCAAGTACTGATGCTGGTCGCCAAGTTTCGCCTGTTGCGCAATTAGGTAGTCTAGAGTCATTAGGCCGACAAGCAAAGTTAGGATCGCGATTTGCCACAGTACGAGCATAAAATTTAGTATCGTAGTTAGCAGCACTAGGATCTAAAAGATCGCCACCTAGAAATTCTTGTTGAGTGTGCAGATTAAAATTGCCTTTAACATACGCTGGTAGCTCGGTTGCTAAAATCAAGCCTTTTTCTTCCGGTCTGTAATCATTATAGTGATCCGGATCATTGCCAACCTGGCGACTCAAATCACTACCATTAATCAACATGATGGCATTGGGTCGGCGTTCAGGATCGAGCTTGTAGTCACTAGCGCTGACATTATCACTTGTTGAGTCACTGCGATCTTTTTGAGCATCATCACGAGAGGCATAGATAATGCCGCTATTGGGCAATAGATATTCCTTATCCGATACAAGGCCGATTGCTTTTGTGCGAAGCAGACTTAAATCTATGGTAGTGGCACGGATTTCTAGTGGCTGACGCTGTTCAACTTCTAGATTGTATTTTCCAGTTAATGCAGCACCTTTATCTATAGCCTTAATTTGTCGTGCATCAAGAAATGCAGTTTCTTTGATTGCGCCATCAGGAACGTAGGTAGTACTCCTAGTCAAAGTGCCGTCAGCAATTTGGATTGCACAGATGGTAGAGTCAATTGCTGATTGCTCAGAGAGAGTGAGTTTACTGGTTGTTGCTTTGGCCAGTGCTTGCCGCAGTAATGGATTGACAAGGCGGCCATTGGGAAATACCAACTTGGCTTGATATTTCAAGCGATCTAGCAAAGTTACACTAGTGTTAGTCACCTCATCAGCGCTAGCCGCAAGTGCAAAAAAACCATTGCTATCTACTGTCTGTCCTCTAGTTATGCCAGCAGATGTAGTAGCGGGAGCTTCGTAAACAATCCCATTATTTGATCTGGCTCCAGCAGGTTTAGTACCAACTACTTCACCGCTCACATCCGCCAGTGTACCTGTATTTCTTGCTGTATCCTTGTTTGTGGGATCGTAGTAGCTACTTACACAGGCCATAGGTGTCTGATAATCGTCTGGTGTAGCCGCCTGAGGATTGTAGGGATCAAAATTGTAGTGATACACTGCCGTGGCACGCATTACCAAATCACCACGTTTTTGTTTACTCGCATCAAGAGGATCGGTTGGATCGGGTACTAGCATAGGCATAGTGTCAGGCCAAACTACTGTACCAAAACTTTCGTTGACTTCCGATGGCAATATCGGCGTGCTTGGAGTCGGCGTGCTTGGATCATCAGGTGGTGTTGGACGAGTAGATGTTATTCCAGAACCTGTCGGTCTATATACTCCAGCACCTGTAATCACCCTCAATCCACCTACCACATCAAGAATATTAGTTCGGGGTGAAGCGGCTGAAATCTCCCAAAAACCATCACGTCCTGTTACCCCTAAATCTGATAACTGTCTGACGCGAGTGCTACGAGTACGATCTTTGGTAGTGCTACCTGTCCACTTCACCGCAGGGGAGATGGCTTGAGGATCATTCTCTCCTACAAAGTCTCCTTTTGTGCTATCCCATATAAGTTCAGGCAGGTTGTTGCCTAATACGATGCGATCGCCTAACTGTGTTTCTATTACGGGAGTATTATCTACAACGTCTGGATCTCCAGTAGGTAGTTGCGCTGTATTTAGTGTCAGTGTTGTATTAGTATCTGTTGGATAAATCCAGGCGTCCATTGGACGTAGCGTATTAACAGAACCTTTCATAAAAGTTGCTGCATCTGCTGTGGTGTAATCGACACCAGCAGATTTTTCAATAGCAGAAGTACCATAAGGAACTTCTCTAAATGGTACACGCCTAGTACGCTTACGGAACCAGTTTTCTAATTCTTCCTTACGTACTTTAGTCGCATCTAAACTTGGATCGTTTAGAAGCCGATTGGTTATATTAGTTCTGATTTCTTGAGGATCAGTAGTAGTAGCATTGTTAAGTTGTGCCTTCACTAATAAGTCTATGCGTTGAGCATAAGCCTGAGTGTTATAGGCAATGTCATTCGAGTTATTTGAGGTGGTTTTATTAGTATCTGCTAAAGATTTACTTGTATCAGGTGCGTTATTTTCTCGAAATAAATCTATGCGTGTTCCACCTAGATTAGTTGTACTGATTGGGTTACTAGTTGCAATATTACCGCCAACCACTATCTTGCCATTTTCTCGTTCGTAATAACATGAATATCTACTACTGACCTGATAGAAGGTTATATCTTCACTAGTTTCACCAGTAAATAAGTTACTGTTAGTAAAAATACGTCCATTTAGACGGAATCTAGGCCCTGGTGTAATATCTAAGTCATCTTCATAGACAACGGCATTATTAGTAATAGAAACTTGACTACGATCTTGTTGCATTTCTAATGCCGAGAAGCCCTTATTACCTCGATACTTCTCATATTTATTTGTTGTATCAAGAGAAGTAGCTTGGGTAGTATCACTAATGGGAACTGTGACTGCATAAACAAAAAAGCTTTTTTTCAATTCGCCATTTGGTAGCTTATACCAACCCGAACTACCTACTAAGCTGGCACTAGTATCACCAGCTACGTCACAAGCTCCACCTGCCTTAGCTGGTAGCATAGGAGGGGTTCTAGCATCTAGTGGGCTTCTACTTCTGGTTTGGGTTGTACCAGTTTGGGGAGGAGTACGGAAGTAGATACCATAGAGAATAAAGCTATCAAATTTACCGTTATTATCTGTATCGGCAGGAAATTTCCAGGCTGTTTGTATGCTTTCTTGATTTTCTAAAGCCATACTACTAGCTGCTTCAATCTTCGGAGTTGAAGTACTTTTATTAAGGTTATAAGCCAGGGTTACAGGAGTTTCATCACCAAATGTATAGACAGAAAGTTTATTAACTAAGGTACTGTATAGGGTTAGATTTGATGGTACAGAACGTGGTAAAGTCGGGTCGGCAAACAGTGCACTTATTTTGGCTTTAGCCCTGTCTAAAGCAGGGGTAGCGGCTTGCATTGTCGCTTCATTCACGCGGACATTACTAGCATTTTTAGAACGCTCAAAAGACCGAAATAAAATTGCAGTTGTTAACAGTACAACTACCAAAACTACCATTGCCACTGTTGGCAATACAAAGCCAGAATTAACCGAACTGTGTCTTCTTTGAGTACCAGAGATAGTTCGCAAAAGCCAAATAATCTGCTTGTTAATTGTAGATAAAAACTGCTTGCTAATTTGTCTGAAGGTTTTTTTAATTACCTTGAATAGCTGACGTTTTCGAGACATATCTGCTTCCTGGTCAAGTGGATGATAGCGATTTTTCTATTTATTCAAAGTTTTCAGTCATGCCTATCAAGTATTGTTACAGGCATTAGATGAGACGATATTTGTCTAACTACTTTATTTGGCTTGAATAACTTCCAAATAAAGTAGTTCTCAAAAAAGATAATTTATTAAAGTTATATCATTTATGAATTGTTCATTTTATCCGGGGAACACTGATTTTTTCAGAATTATTTAGTTCGAGTCTGATAAATAATAAGAGCATTACCTCACAGTATAATTGCGTAAATGTGTTTTATTTGAAGACAAATTTATGAAGATGTTATTAGCAGAGTAGACTTATAATACCCATCTGTTAAAGGAAAGATATCAGTTAGGTGCAAAATAATCAGATGTGCAGCTTAGATTCCCGACTTCTTTAATTAAGAAGTCGGGAATCTTGTTGTTCACATTGCTTTGATTAATTACTAATTACTCACTAGTAGTTCGCCAAGGAAACTTGGCGGGGTAAAGGGCAAGGGGGAAAGGGAAAAGATGTTTACTCCTTTAACCTTTCCACTTTTCCCAGCCCTCACCTAACAATTTTGGGTTGGCAGACTACTAAGTACGACTTGGCGTAAATCCCACTACTAAGCTGTTCTACATTTAAATTGCATAAGCTGGGCGGGCAAGATGCCTACCCCACAAGAGTTATATTTAATTCGATTATGCAAATTAGATGTTTTTTAGCTTACCTTTAAAGGCAAGCAAGTCTTTGCCACAGGGTAATAATTTTTCGTACCCTGTAGCAGAAGCTACGATGCATCATAGATACAACCACAGTCAAATTAACATTAAAAAAGACGGTTATAAACCGCAACGACACGGGGTTTATCCACCTCCGTGGGTTCAAACCCTCAATTCTTCTTAGACTTTGTTTGTAAAGCCAGTGCGGTCTTTCCTTACAGCCCTTTGGGTATCATACGGCAGGCGCTAGCGTCTCCCGTTGAGTGAAGGGGAGACATTAGGTGCTATGTAGCAATCTGTGGTACTGACACCTTCACAACCACTTTTTTGCTAAAAGACAGACCGTTTTCATTTTTGTCAATGATAATCGTGTCTCCAGAGATAAAAGTATTTTCCAATAATTTGGTGGCGAGGGGGTTTTCTACTTCTCGCTGAATTGCCCGTTTGAGTGGACGGGCACCGTAAACTGGGTCATAGCCTGATTCGACAAGGTGATCGCAGGCAGATTGGGATATTTCAAAGAAGATTTTTTGCTCGCGGAGGAGATTTTCTACCCGTTTGAGTTGAATGCGGATGATCTGCCGCATTTCTGTGCGATTTAGTGTATGGAAGAGAATAATATCATCGACGCGGTTGAGAAATTCGGGGCGAAAATGCGATCGCAAACCTTCCATTACCCGCTTCCGCATCGTCTCATACTTGGAATCATCACCAGATATATCCAAGATATGTTCGCTACCAATGTTACTGGTCATCACAATAACGCTGTTACGAAAATCTACTGTCCTTCCCTGAGAATCAGTAATTCTCCCATCATCTAGCACCTGTAACAAAATATTGAACACATCGGGGTGCGCTTTTTCGACTTCATCCAACAGCACCACCGAGTAAGGACGGCGGCGAATTGCCTCGGAAAGTTGACCGCCTTCTTCATAGCCTACATATCCTGGAGGCGCTCCCACAAGGCGAGAAACTGAGTGTTTTTCCATGTACTCAGACATATCCAAGCGCACCAATGCATCATCAGAATCAAACAGAAACTGAGCCAAAGCACGGGCGAGTTCAGTTTTGCCTACACCTGTGGGGCCCATGAACAGAAATGAACCAATGGGACGAGAGGGATCTTTCATCCCGGCACGGGCACGGCGAATTGCGGCTGCTACTGCTTCTACAGCCTCTTCTTGCCCAATGACTCGTTGATGCAAATGACTTTCTAATTGCAGCAATTTTTGTCGTTCCGATTCCAACAGGCGATTGACGGGGATTCCTGTCCATTTAGCGACGATTTCGGCAATATCGGATTCAGTAACTTGTTCTCTTAGCAACGTGGAACCTTGGTTTTGAATTTCTAAAAGGCTCGCTTCTTTGGCTTCGCGCTCGTGCTGCACTCCCTCCAATTTGCCATACTTCAGTTGGGCAGCTTTATTTAGGTCATAAGCACGTTCCGCCTGTTCAATTTGCACTCGCAAGGCATCTTCTTCTTTCTTTAAGGCGCTTATAGCCTCCAATATCTGCTTTTCACCTTGCCATTGCTCATTAAATATTTGCTGTTTTTCCGTTAAATTGGCGATTTCTTGTTCAATGCGCTCTAAACGTTCTTTTGTTTGGGGAGTACCCTTTTCTTCGCCAGCTAATGACAGCTTTTCCATTTCTAACTGCATGAGGCGGCGATCGATGGTTTCCAATTCAGCTGGTTTGGAGGTAATCTCCATTTTCAACTGTGCTGCTGCTTCATCTACTAAGTCAATAGCTTTATCTGGTAAAAAGCGATCGCTAATGTAACGCGCTGACAAGGTTGCTGCTGCTACCAAAGCCGAATCAGAAATTTTGACGTTGTGATGCACTTCATAGCGTTCTTTCAACCCCCGCAGAATGGAAATAGTATTTTCCACACTTGGCTGATCGACAAATACTTGCTGAAAGCGGCGTTCTAGGGCGGCATCTTTCTCGATGTGTTTGCGGAACTCGTCGAGGGTAGTCGCGCCAATACAACGCAGTTCTCCCCGCGCTAGCATTGGTTTGAGCAGATTTCCCGCATCCATTGCCCCTTGTTGGCTAGAACCTGTACCGACTACGGTATGTAGTTCGTCAATAAACAAGACAATTTGACCGTTAGATTCCGTAACTTCTTTGAGGACAGCTTTCAGGCGTTCTTCAAATTCTCCTCGCAATTTTGCCCCAGCAATTAAACTACCGATGTCTAAAGAGATGAGTTGGCGGTTTTTCAGAGATTCAGGAACATCACCGTTTACCATCCGCTGTGCTAATGCTTCTGCGATCGCTGTTTTACCTACCCCAGGTTCGCCAATGAGTACAGGGTTATTTTTGCTACGACGAGACAATACTTGAATTACCCGCCTAATTTCCTCATCCCGCCCAATTACCGGGTCAAGTTTTCCAGCTTTTGCTTGTTCTGTCAAATCTCTGCCAAATTTTTGTAAGGCGTCATAGCGGGATTCTGGGGTTTGATCTGTAACCTTTTGGCTACCACGAATAGTTTTGATCGTAGCTTCGAGTTTAGGTGCATCCGCGCTAAAGCCTTTGAGTATTTTTCGTCCAATGCGATCGTCTTCAGCAAAAGCCAAAAGTATGTGTTCCACGGAAATGTAGGAATCTTTCATCCTGGCTCTAGCTTCCTCGGCCCGGTCTAGTAAAATATCTAAATTACGGCTAAGGTAAAGCTGATCGCTTTTACCTATTTTGGGCTGGCGTTGGGTAAAAGCTTCTAGCTGCTGCTGCAAGCGGATCGGATCGACCTCAGATCGAGCCAGGATACGTATTGCTAGACTAGTGGGTTCTTCTAACAGGGCAATAATTAAATGTTCAACATCTAGTTGCTGTTGTTGATAAGCACGGACTATATCCTGAGATTTAACAATTGCTTCCCAGGCTTTATCAGTAAATTTATTCGGATCTGTAGGTTGCATCTTTATAATTTTGGAATTTGGATTTTTAGTTTAGGGATTGGGAGTGGGGATTGGGATTGGGGATTGGGAAGAAAATTAAGCCTCTAGTCCCTAATCCCCAACGATCCAAACATTCTCAGCGTCTTATTTGCGTGTATCTCCGGTGGCAATTTTAGATTGGCAATTGGTGATAGTTTAATCGATTGCCTATTTCCTAATTTAAAACGAAAACACTGTTATGAGTGGACTTTGGCAGATGGTGTTATTAAAGCGATGTCTACGATGGTCACTGAGCTTTGTCGAAGTGCGGACTACAACTAGGTTATTAATGTTGCTCATGAAAGAGAGCATGGGAGTAATATAATTTACACAAAGAAGATTTACTAACCCGCCTAAAAAGGGGAGGAAAAAAGCGAAAAGTCTCACACATTTGGGTTTATCGGTATGAGACACCTATCTGCGGGAAGAATCAATCTCTCCGTATATGGCTCAACTTTTCAAGATATGGGCGTGGTTTTTGCGATCGCTATTAAGCAAAAGCTACTACCTAGATCCCCGACTGGTTCAAAAAGTTGGGGATCTAAATCTAGCTTAAGTTAAGTTACATTCAACCCTACCGGATAATTTATTTTTTGGAAATCCTTATAAGAATTACTGACTCACAAGTTGTTCTTGTGATTCCTGTTTGACTTCTGACCCTTGAGTTCCCAGTTGAATCAGTTCAATTTTATACCCATCTGGATCTTCCACAAAAGCAATTACTGTCGAACCATGTTTCATTGCTCCTGGTTCGCGTACAACTTTACCGCCTTGATTGCGAATTTCCTCACACGTAGAGTAAATATCTTCAACGCCAAGGGCAATGTGACCGTAAGCATTACCCAATTCGTATTTTTCTACGCCCCAGTTATAAGTTAGTTCGATCACCGCCTCGTTGCTTTCATCACCGTAGCCTACAAAAGCCAGGGTAAATTCTCCCCCTGGATAATCTTTTCGCCGCAGTAATTTCATACCCAGAACTTCACAATAGAATTTTAATGACTCTTCAAGGTTGCCCACTCGCAACATTGTGTGTAGTAATCGCATATTGACCTTTGCTTAGTTACATAATTCTTATATTTTATATCTCATGAGCAATTTCCACAGATAACTACCATTAACTGTGCTTATAATTGCTCAATTGTTAGTAACTACTATCATTGGTAACTTATTTCCCATTACTCAACGTCTACAACTTTAAAAGTAATTATCCAATTAGGTTGAATTATATAAAGATTTAGCCATACTTCTAGTTACAGCCTCTGTGGTATGTTTCTTGTAAGAATATTTATTGCTTAAATGCCAATGTTTGAATTCACTATATTACTTACCAAAGAAAAAATCACAAGTTCAAAAATGTTTTTATAAATAAAATTGATCAATAAATCGATGATAAAAGTTAAATATTATGTTTGAGTGGGACTGAGAACTGAACCAACGAAACTTAAAACAAAAAATATAGTGAAAATTAGTAGCTTGAATTTGCTGCGAAAAGTTACATTAAAATTATTCTTCACCTTCTGATAGTGTTTCTTAATTACATGAGGTACATTATAGTCTCCTCGTCGCTTGTGGGGAAAGGGCTGGGGGTGGGTTTTTGTACAGTTATATGAGTTTTTTGTTGAAGTATTATATCTTGCACCAGTATGATTTAATTCGCTGTTACATAAGTCAATCCAGTCTCCGAAGGTTCCAGAATCTGCTCAATTCTCCTGTTAGTTGACTCCAACTCTGGAAATCTTCTTTAATCTCAGCCAACAAAGTCTCTTAAACGCCTATGCTAGCGATTGGGTTAGACAACTGGACTGTATGCGTAACACACTCGAATAAAGGATAAAGTACAGATGAGTAAATTTCTAGATACTGCCATTGAGGCGATCGCAGCCCGTGAAATTCTTGATTCACGCGGTAGACCGACAATTGAAGCCGAAGTACATTTAGCCAACGGTGTTGTCGGACTAGCGCAGGTTCCTAGTGGTGCTTCCACAGGCACTTTTGAGGCTCACGAATTGCGTGATGGCGATAAAAGCCGTTATGGAGGCAAAGGCGTACTCAAGGCAGTACAAAACGTCAAAGAAGCACTTGCACCAAAATTACTAGGCTTAGATGCCCTCAACCAAGAACTCCTAGACCGCACAATGATTGCGATAGATGCTTCTCCTAACAAATCCAATTTGGGGGCGAATGCGATTTTGGGCGTTTCCTTAGCAGCTGCTAAAGCCGGTGCTGAATCTCTCGAAATTCCTCTATATCGCTATTTGGGCGGCCCTTTAGCGAATTTGCTACCAGTGCCGTTGATGAACGTGATTAACGGTGGCGCACACGCTTCAAATAATGTGGATTTTCAAGAGTTTATGATTGTCCCAATTGGGGCAACTTCCTTCCGGGAAGCATTGCGCTGGGGTGCAGAGGTATTTGCTACCCTCAGTCAAGTGTTAGATGAGAAGGGTTTACTTACTGGTGTCGGCGATGAAGGCGGCTTTGCCCCTAACCTAGAATCTAATCAGGTGGCTTTGGAATTGCTGGTTGCTGCCATTCAGAAAGCTGGTTACAAACCAGGGGAACAAGTAGCTTTGGCGTTGGATGTGGCGGCTAGTGAGTTTTACAAGAATGGTCAGTATGTTTACGATGGTAAACCTCACGCCCCGGCTGAATTTATTGATTATTTAGGACAACTAGTTGATCAATATCCGATTGTGTCAATTGAGGATGGCTTGCACGAAGAAGATTGGCAAAGTTGGCAATTGCTGACTCAGAAGTTAGGTTCGCGGGTGCAGTTGGTAGGGGATGACTTATTTGTGACTAACGCCACTCGCTTGCAAAGAGGCATTCAAGAAAAAGCCGCTAATGCCATTTTGATTAAACTCAATCAAATTGGTTCACTCAGCGAAACCTTGGAAACAATTGATTTGGCAACTCGCAACAGTATTCGTTCAGTAATTAGCCATCGTTCTGGTGAAACAGAAGACACAACGATCGCTGATTTAGCTGTAGCAACCCGTGCCGGTCAAATCAAAACAGGTTCTCTGTGTCGCAGCGAACGTGTAGCAAAATATAATCGCTTGCTACGAATTGAAGATCAACTAGGCGATCGCGCCGTTTATGCTGGTGCTGTAGGATTAGGGCCGAAGTAAGTTTTAAGCAATGAGTGCTGAGTACTGAGTGAGAAAATTACTCAGCACTCAGCACTCGGTACTCAGCACTGGCTAAGGATAAAACCCCAACTTGGGCAACCCCAAAGTTTCATCCCAGCCCATCATCAGGTTTAGACACTGAATAGCTTGGCCCGCCTGTCCTTTAATTAGATTGTCAATTGCTGACATGACAATTACGCGACCTGTGCGTGGGTCAACTTCTACACCGATGTAACAAAGATTGCTACCATTAGCCCACTTGGTTTGCGGGTAAACGCCGCTACCGCAGACTCTTACCCAAGGAGAGTTGCGGTAGAAGGCTGAGAAAATTGTGATTAAGTCATCTCGTACTAGACCGGGATCGCTCATTGTGGCATATACCGTTGCCAAAATACCGCGTACCATTGGGACAAGGTGCGGTGTAAATTGGATCATGAGTTCGTGACCGGCTAAGTCACTGCAAATTTGCTCAATTTCTGGGGTATGACGGTGACGACCAATATTGAAAGCGGCTATGGAGTTGTCTGCTTCAGCTAGTAATAAATTGGTTTGAGCCTGCCGTCCACTACTAGATGTGCCAGACTTGGCATCGATAATAGCTGTTTCTGGTCTGATTAAGCCTTGCTTTAAAAGTGGCGAAAGTGCAAGGAGACTGGCAGTGGGATAGGAACCAGGACAGCCAATAAGTTGAGCTTCGGCAATGCGATCGCGATAAAGTTCTGGTAATCCATAAACTGCTGTTGCTGCGATTGTGCGATCGCTTCTCTCTGTACCATACCAATTTGTATAAGTTGTCAAATCACTGAATCGATAGTCTGCACTCAAATCTAGTACTTTACATCCTTTTTCCAACAGTTTGGGTACGATTTGACAAGCCAGACCATTTGGTAAAGACAGGAAAACGACTTCACAGCGGTGAGCAATTATTTCTGGTTCTACCGCTTCTATTAGCAGGTTAGTTGCATGAGCTAAATGTGGATAGAGATCCCCAAAGGATTTCCCGATACTAGTCTCACCTCCTAAATAAACCATTTCGACTTCTGGGTGATCCATCAGTAGTCGTACTAATTGCACTCCACCATAGCCCGACGCGCCAACAATCCCAACGGGTACGCGTCTAAATTTGCCCATGATCTGAAATCCTTATCCCATGAATGGTTAATTCGTTCTCAGCTATCAACAATATCAGCGACCAGACGTACAGCGCACAAAACGTCTTAAACCCCTCTACTTTATTCTGAGGAGGTAAGGGAGCAAAGAAACGATTATTATTCTTCCTCATCCCCTTCATCCTTAATTTCATGTCGCTGCACTTTATCGCCACTTTTAATAGCAAAAATTTTTGCCCCGTTATCAAATCATTGCTAGTCTACTTCTCTGCCTTATAAAGGAGCTACAATCTAAAAGAAGAAATTGTTAAAAAAATTTACGTTTATAGCTGGAAATCTTTCTGTGTCACAGCCTAATCCTACCCAAGCTTTTAAATTTGATTCGATTGATGCCGCTTTAGCAGACCTAAAAGCTGGTCGCGTCATTGTAGTGGTAGATGATGAAAATAGAGAAAATGAAGGCGACTTAATTTGTGCTGCCCAATTTGCCACACCCGACATGATTAATTTCATGGCAGTGGAAGCAAGAGGACTAATTTGTTTGGCAATGACAGGCGATCGCCTAGACGAGCTAGACTTACCCTTGATGGTAAGCAACATTACAGATACTAACCAAACTGCTTTCACTGTCAGTATTGATGCCGGGCCAGAATTAGGTGTCACCACAGGCATCTCAGCAGAAGACCGCGCCCGCACTATCCAGGTTACTCTCAACCCGGCCACAAAACCCAGCGATTTACGCCGTCCTGGTCATATTTTTCCGATTCGGGCTAAGGCTGGAGGCGTACTCAAACGCGCAGGACATACGGAAGCTGCTGTGGACTTAGCTAGGCTAGCAGGGCTATACCCGGCGGGAGTAATTTGTGAAATTCAAAACTCTGATGGTTCAATGGCGCGGTTGCAGCAGTTAGTTGAATACGCTAAACGTCACAATTTAAAAATTATTAGTATTGCTGATTTAATAAGTTATCGCTTACAGCACGATCGCTTAGTGTATCGTGAGGTGATTACTAAACTGCCTAGTCAATTCGGGCAGTTTGAAATTTACGCCTATCGCCATACCCTGGATAACACAGAACACGTGGCAATTGTCAAGGGTGATCCAGCTAACTTCAAAGATGAGCCAGTGATGGTACGGATGCACTCAGAATGCTTAACTGGTGACGCTTTGGGGTCTTTGCGCTGCGATTGTCGAATGCAGCTTGAAGCTGCACTGAAAATGATTGAGGCTGCTGGCCAAGGTGTAGTTGTATACCTGCGTCAAGAAGGGCGGGGAATCGGCTTGATTAATAAGCTGAAAGCCTACTCGTTGCAGGATATGGGACTGGATACAGTGGAAGCTAATGAGCGTTTGGGATTTCCTGCTGACTTGCGAGACTACGGTATGGGGGCACAAATGCTCATGGACTTGGGCATCAAAAAGATTCGCTTGATTACCAATAATCCTCGCAAAATTGCTGGAGTCAAGGGTTATGGATTGGAAGTAGTTGATCGCGTGCCATTGTTGATTGAGGCAACTGATTACAATTCCTATTATCTAGCGACAAAGGCGAAAAAGCTGGGTCACATGCTGTTACAGACTTATCTGGTGACAGTAGCAATCCACTGGCAAGATGACCCGGAAGTTGTAACGGAACGTTATGAACGCTTAGAAAAACTGCGACACTTAGCGAAAACTAACGATCTATTGTTGCAGGAAGAAGCGCGTCCCTTAGCGATCGCTATATTTGACGAGCCATCTCTAACAGTACACTTGGGTTTCGATCAGGCAAAAGTTGCTAGCTGTGATTGGTATCGCCAGGATGGTCATCCTTATATACAGGCAATCTTCCAAATTCTGGACAACCTAGCAACTTTGCCATACATCCAGAAATTAGAATTTCTAATTTCCTCTGGTTGCGATCCTTTGAGTAATTTACAAGTCCAACTAGATCGGCAGACATTCGCCGATGCTACACTGCCTTCATCAATTAGCGATCGCTTGGAGACACAGCAAATTTACAGCTTTAGCAAATAGCCACGCACTAAAAGAAAACTTTTGAAGGGGTTGGAGATTTATTGTGCGTAAGTCTTACCTTCCCCCGAACTTTTCAGGCATTCTGCTACATCAACTGATTTCTCATCTCTTTCGGTGATAGTACTGCTATCGGCGAACCTGTGAATCCATCTACATCACGAGTAACGATCGCCTCCAACCCTAACTTCATCGCAGATGCTACCTGCACCGCATCTTCAAAATCAGTCAACCTCAATGCGATCGCCTGTTCTAGGACATCGCGATCCACTGCACAAATTTCCATCAGTGCTAACAATTGAGTCACTGCGGCAATCGCAATTTCAGCACTTTTGGTCTGGCGTCCAACCAAATAATGTATATCCGTAACCGTTGTCGCCGACATAAATCCTTCAACTTGACCCAATTCAACTGTCTCTAGCAAAAAAGCAGCATCCGCTACAAAAGGTTCACGCGCTAGCAAAGCATCCAGCAGAACGTTCGTATCAAATAGAACTCGCATTACAGATACTTTTGCACCAACCGCTCATCTAGTATGGCTTTTACTTCTTCATCTGTAGGTGGCAGGGCGTCAGTCTTGGCAATACCGATTAAACTTGCAGCTAAACCCTTTGGCTTTGACGTTGGCTGAAGTTTTGGTTGGAGTGATCGCATTAATGTATTGATTAACTGCCAACGATCCTCGGCAGATAATCTCAGTGCTTGATCTTCAAGTTCACGTAACGTCATGGTAATAAAAATCAAACCACTAGTACTGTATAATTTACAGCCTTAAAACAAATTAGCCTCAAGCCGGAGCTTGGAGCTATCTTTTCAGTAGTTCTATATCAAAAAAAGTGCTTTTTACTGTACAACTCTAATTATTCCCATAAAATTTTTCTATGAGATATGGGAATTTCAATTAGAATAGGAGTCAATTGTGAACAAACACCTTATTATGTCTTTTGTTTCTTTACTTGTCTTGGCTTACATGTCTTTCAATGTAATTAAAACAGCAGAACACACAGAGTCTACTGCTAAATCTTTGCTTTCAGTAATAAATATACTTAAAGCGAGGTAATTGCAATTTCCGAAACCATTCTAAACTTAACAATCTAAAAAAATTACAGGAAGAGACTTTTATTGGTCGCCCTGTTTAACTTAGCACTACTTCGGACAAAGTAAATCTAAGTTTTTTTTAGGTTGTCTTCTATGTTGAAAGTCACTTAGTCTTGTAAGTTGACTTTCAACTTATGAAAATAAGTATAGCACCATTTTAAAAAGTTTAAAGTGACTTTAAACTTTTCAGTCTTTTCCCAAATTACCCAAAATCAAAGCACCCCACCCTTAACCTCTTCCCGCAAGCCAGAAGGAAAACAATTGTACTAACAAAAATAGGCTAGGGTCGGAAATTGGCGATAATTAATAATGAGTTGCCGACTTGCGATGATGCACAGCTGTAACGCCATCTTTATCTAACAATTTGCCATTCTCCACAGTCGCATAAACCAGCCAGTGGTCGCCAGATTCCATCCGGTTTTGTACGGAACATTCGAGATATGCTAGGGCATCCGTAAGTATGGGAGAACCGCTTTCAGCTTCTTCGGCGGCGACATCAGCAAATCGGTCTTGTCCTGGGCCAAAAGGTTTGAGGAAGTGCTTCATCAACCCCAAATGATTCCCCTCTTTGAGGATATTGAGGACAAATTTGTTTCCTGTATGCGTCAGTGTTTCTACTGCGCGGTCTTTAGCGACGGCGATGGTTAAACCGGGTGGACTAAAGCTGGCTTGAGATACCCAAGAAGCTAACATGGCACTGGAACGATCGCCTTCTTTGGCTGTGAGAACGCAAAGAGAACCGACAATCCGACCAACTGCTTGTTCTACTGTTGTTGCAGGAAGACTCTGCGATCGCACTTTTCTCGCTTTCCTCAGTGCTTGGGCAAAGTCGGTTCCAGCTTCTTCACACAATTGTAAGGTGGCATCGTCGGGTTTGAATTTTACGCGGATGGTATCAAAACCAAACCGATAGCCAGCATCTTTTAATTTACCTTCAATTAAATCAACCGCTTCCCCACTCCAGCCAAAGGAACCAAAAGCGCCAGCGAGTTTATTGTTAGTGGCGGTGGATAGGACAATTCCTAAAGCTGTTTGTACAGGTGTCGGTGCATGACCACCAAGAGTAGGAGAACCAATGATGAAACCACCGGCTTTTTCCACAGCCGCCCGGATTTCTTCTGGTTCAGTAAATTCGCAGTTAATCGATTCTACGGCAACGCCAGCTTTTGTAATGCCACGAGCGATCGCTTGGGCTAATGTGGCTGTATTTCCATAAGCTGATGCATAAATCAACGCTACTGTCAAGTCAGCAGAAGTTTGCTGTTGACTCCATTCTCGATAAGCTTTGGTCAGGTCGATTAAGCCATAGCGTACTAAAGGACCGTGTCCATTGGCATACATTCGCACAGGAAAATCAGCAAGTTTATCCAGTGCTGTTTCAACTTGACGAGCGTGGGGAGCCATGAGGCAATCAAAATAATAACGCCGATCCTCGTTATATACTTCCCAACCTTCATCAAATACCTGATCTCCACAAACGTGCGCCCCAAATAACTTATCTGTGTACAGAATTTCTGTTTGTGGATCGTAGGTGCAAAGTTGATCTGCATAACGAGGATTGGGGGTGGGAATAAATTGTAAATTATGCCCGTTACCCAAATCTAGAGTTTCTTCGCCACGCATGACAAGAATTTGCAAATCTGGATTTTCCAGCGCCGCACGTAAATTTCTCGCCCCTGGATTAGAACACACAAAGGTGATTTGCGGGGCAATTTCTAATAAAGCTTTTAAAGTTGCAGCGCGGTTAGGATTTACGTGTCCCAAAATTACATAATCTAAATCTTCAAGATGGAAACGTTGCTGTAAAGCTTCTAAATAAATTTGCGTAAATGTTTCCCCTGGAGGATCGATTATGGCAGTTTTCTCGCTTTCGATTAAATAAGAATTAGCAGTTGTACCCTTAGCAAGAGCATATTCAATTTCAAATCTCAGCCTTGACCAACTGCGCGATCGCAGGATTCTTGTATTTGTAGCAATCGGGAAAACTTGAACGTCACGGGGTTTATTTTTTGACATGGCTAAAACAAGAGTTATGAGTTATGAGTTACGAGTTATGAGTTGAAGAAAGTCGTTAATCTAAATTTTTTAACTTCCGTTGTACAGACGATATTTTTTGTCCAACTCGTCCCTACAACTCCTAATTTTTAACTTCTAACTCCTAACTCCTAACTCCTAACTTTTTAATAGTGGTTGCCAACTTTACGGTGATGCACAGCAGTCAAACTTTCTGGTTTAGAAACCCGTCCGGCGTAAACTGTGCTATATACTGCCCAATGGTCGCCGCAATCCATTCTACTGATGACTTCGCACTCCATGTAGGCGAGAGCGTCGTTGAGGATGGGCGCACCATTTTCGGCTGGCTGAGTTCTCACACCTTCAAAACGATCTGCGCCAGGGGCGAACCGTTTCAAAAAGTGTTTCATTAATGGTTGGAAATTGCCTTCTTCTAAAACGTTGAGAACAAAGCGATCGCCTACTTGCATGAGTGATTCAATTGCTCGATCTTTGGCGACTGCAATGGAAAATCCCAATGGTTTGAAGCTGGCTTGAGCAACCCAAGAGGCTAACATGGCACTGGATACATCACCTTTTTTAGCAGTAATAATATACAGTCCGCCGCTAATTCTACCTAATGCTTTATCTAAATCAGCACCAAGAGATTTCATGGCTTTGATACTGCGATCGCGTGTTACCCATTGAGCTAAGTCAGTACCCGCTTCTTCACACAGCTTGTAAGTATTTTCTGTAGGCGTTTGTTTAATCCGAATTGCTGGAAAAACTGTTGTCAAACCCAAATTACGGAATTTACTCAGCAAAGGATCTATTGGCTCATCATCGCCACCGCCAGTTTCAAACACGCCGATAGCTTGTTTTTCTTTAGCTGATCCTAAAACTGTGCTGAGTGCAGCTTGAATGCTCGCAGCGCCAGAAGCCGGAGGTAAACCAACGATTAGCCCAGCACAACGGCTAACTAGTTCTCGCAGCTCTTGTAAATCGACTTCAGATCCCAAATCGACAATTTCCACGGCGACACCGGTTTTACCGATACCATTGGCAATTGCTTGCGCGAGGCGATCGCTATATCCGTATTCGGAAACGTAAAATATTCCAACTACCGTTTCTGGCTTGGCTTGCGTTTGGCTCCAAGTGCGGTAACGTCCAACTAGTTCTTCTACATTGTGAGATAATAATGGCCCGTGTCCTGTGGCAATCATGTCGATCGTTTTCAGTTCCGCCATCCGCTTCAGGGCAGACAAAACCGAGCGGGCATTTGGCCCCATCAAGCAATCGTAGTAGTAATGAAAGTCTTCTTCGATCGCTGCTAAGTCTTCATCAAAGGTGCTATCTGAGCAGTAGTGCAACCCAAAAGCATCGCAGGTGTAGAGAGTTTTGGTTTTATGGTCGAAGCTGAAAATTGTATCGGGCCAATGTAAATTTGGAGCAATCACGAATTCAAATTCATGCCCATTGCCCAAATCTAAGCGATCGCCATTTTTCACAATCCGCCGTTTGAATGGCTGATGTACTAAATCCTCAAGAAACTGAATTGCCACTTTAGAACCGACAACGGTTATTTCTGGAGCCATTTGCAACAAATCTTTCACTAAACCGCTGTGGTCTGGTTCAGTGTGGCTGATAATTAAATAATCAATCTCTGTTGGGTTGATTAGTCCGGTGAGCGTATCAAAATATAGTTGACGAAACTTTTCATGGGAGGTATCAACTAAGGCAGTCTGCTCCCCGCGAATGAGAAACGAGTTATAAGTAGTACCGTTTTGCAGACCAAACTCAATATCGAAGCGATCGCGATCCCAATCCAAAGAGCGAATAGCCGTTGTCTCTTGAGCAATCTCTACAGTCTGTATGGTGAGCCGTTTTTCAGTTTTTTCGGTGAGTGCTACCATAACTCCCTCCTTGACACAATGAGTATTTCTTCCTCTTCTTTTATTGTGACACGGCTTGAATGTTAATTTTTATTAAAAAACCTATAGTTGACTTAAAAAAGTTAAAAGTGTGAAACCACAGAGGCACAAAGAGGAAATTTGGTTAGCTTTGGAAATTGGGAATTCTCGGCTGCATTGGGCATTGTTTATTGGCGAGACACTTTACTCAGCTTGGGATACCGACTATTTTCCTGAGTCTGTCATACAACATCTAGCTGAATGTCAAACCCTAGATGATTTATTGCTGGCAATTTCTCCACCCGATCAACAAGGTAATTTTCTCACAAATACTCCACCCCTTTGCGCTTTTGTCTCTCTGCCACCCTGTCCTGTCCTCCTCACCTCGGTAGTTCCCAGCCAAACTGCTATTTGGCAAACTTACCCAAATACTCGTGTTATTACTTTAGAGCAAATATCACTCAAGGGGATGTATTCCACACTAGGAATTGACCGCGCTTTAGCTTTGTGGGGTGCGGGAAAAACTTGGGGTTTTCCGATGTTGGTAATTGATGCTGGAACAGCGCTGACTTTTACAGCTGCGGATGCTAATGAGTCTTTATTTGGAGGTGCAATTTTGCCGGGATTAGGTTTGCAATTTGCAACTCTCGATCAACAAACAGGACAATTACCATTAGTAGAAATGCAAAGTTTTCCGTCTCTACCACCACGTTTTGCTCTCAATACTAAAGAAGCAATTCAAAGCGGAGTAATTTATACATTATTAGCTGGCATCAAAGATTTTATTGAGGCGTGGTGGGATTTATTTCCTGATGGGAAGATTGCGATTAAAGGAGGCGATCGCACTTTATTACTAAATTATCTGCAAGCTTTATATCCTGAAATCGCAACACGTTTAATTGTGGAACCAAATTTGATTTTTTTGGGAATGCAGAAAATAGTAATGGAAAATAAGGAGTAGGAACCGAAGTTTTCACGGCAAAGAGACAATCCAAAGCCCAGATAGCATACAATTAAAAGAGAAGTTTATCCCTAAATAAACTATGCCCAAAAGTGTAGTAGATTGGCAACAAACCCTGAATGAGCTAGTTTAATTCGTTGAAATTATGACTTTTTAAAATACCTTGAATAAACTCCCGAATCTCGCTCCCTACAACCTCAGCACAAGATTCTGGCAAGTCATTTCCGGCATGGGCAATCATTTTCAACTCGACTTTTGGCATTAGTTGAGCATAAACACGACTTCTGGCTAAAGCATCTGGGGTATCTTGTCCACCTTGTAAAATAACAACTGGGACATCTATCATGTAAAGCTGCTTTTGCAGTAATTCCGCCTCAATTTCTACTTGTCGCCGTTTGAAAAGTAACTGGCAACCTATGGGATACGGCAATAGCGATTGACGCAACTGCAAGTCTTGTGTAATTTTTTCATGCCAACCCAGGATTTTAGTCAAAGGACTGAGCGATCGCAACAATTTAACTACTAATGGTGGATAATTCAATAATCGCCGCATCTTCTGGCAATACTCTTCTTGTCCTGCTATCTCTACGCCCTCTGGTGCTAGCAATACCACACCATCAACTTTCTCTGGATACTTTAAAGCATAGCTAGCAGCAATCCAACCCCCAAGAGAATGCCCCACTAAATATACTTTTTCTAGCTTCACAGCTTGCAAAAATTCAGCTAAACACTCAACTTGTAAATCTATCGAATGGTGGATATTAGGATTTTCTGATTCACCAAATCCTAACAAATCAGGTGCAAAACAATGAAAATCTTGTGCAAGGGATTCCATCACAGATAACCATTGACTGCTCTCATTCCAAGCACCATGTAAAAAAATTATAGGAGTTTTTTCACCGACTTCACGCCAGAATAGTAACCCTTGAGAGAGCTTTCTCCGAGAGTTACGGAATAGTGTATCCATTTTATTTAGTAGTTAACTTTTAGCATCATAATAAATAGTCATTAGTCATTAGTCATTAGTCAAATTACAAACCCAAAGGTGTGGTGCGATTCGTTTAGCGTCTCCTTGGGGGAGCCTCTCGTAAAGAAGATTCTTTAAATCATCACTTTAGTGGCAAATGACCAATGACAAATGACAAAATATTATTATGCCAATGTTGTCAAGCCATTCAAGTAGTCTTGCAACTGCCGAGTATGGTCGTGAGACATCTTTTCTGAAGGTAGTAAACAGGGAGAGAAAGCTTGGATTTCCATGACTTCTAAAGTGTCTTGAATCTCCATTGTCCCATGCACCTCGGCTTCAACCACAATACAAATTGAATGGATTCTGGGATCGCGGTCTGGTGCAGAGTAAACTCCTACCAAACGATTAATTTTCACCAATTCTAGCCCAGTTTCCTCGATCAATTCCCGACGTACTGTATTGGGAATATCTTCTCCCCAATCCACAATCCCTCCAGGCAATGACCAAAGACCATTGTCACGCCGCCGGATCAGTACAATCCGACCATCCGGTAAAATTGGGATGATACTAGTGCCAGTAATGGGATGACGAAATATTATACCCAATACTGTTTGTCCAATACGCCATAAGCTACGTGTGGACTCTACAGCTGCCGGAAAAAAAGCAATAACGTTCAATCTTCAAAGTTTTGTGTTGTATTCTATAGGTCCCTACCACTTACATAACTCAACTAATAAAAATTTTGTTGAGTTTTGTTTTATACAAAAATGTTTGTGGTTTGAGATTTTATTCTCACGATTTACGTAGAATATTATCAATTCTAACATCAAGTTTCAATACAGGCACTGTGTTTATATATACATAATATTTTTTCAACCAGGTAAAATTTCAGTTTATAGCTAGCATTAGTGCTGCTGAAACTAGCTGTTAATAATAGATTTTTAGAACACATTAAAATAAATAATATTCATAATAAGTCAAAATCAAAAATTATGTATTCTGAATTTATAAGAACCAATTAAGTAGGGTTGCAAACCTACAATTAATTAAAGACCACTAAATCAAATATTAGACTCTATGTTTCAACCTACCTATGCCCCCTGAATGATTTGTTGATAATATTGGTTTCTTTCAACAACAACTAATGAGGTAATTTACAATCTATTTGATAGATTGTAATCTAAGAAAAGATATTTTTCGTCTTGCTGGCAGGGATAATTTATAATTTCTCTTGACAAATTAAGGTATAATGCGATAGACTAGTACACTGTTTAAAGCGTATTTATTGCTGCACTAGGCTAAAAGTATATCAATAACATTGGTAGCTAATATTGCCTAAGTGATGCCTAGTTACTACTTTTTTGTTGTTTATTAATAGAGGTGAACATGGCCAAGCGCCGTAACCCGAAAAAAGAAAAGGCGCTACGTAACCAGGCGTATGCCAGAAAGTTTCGTAAACGGACTACGACAGGAAGAATGCAGAGAAGGTTCCAACAAAGACCACCAAAGAGTGAGGAAGAAGAAGGCGCAGCAGCAGCTGACACTGAATAAGCTGCTTGCCTAAATCCTTATTGTTTGGATTATTTGCCTTTTAGGGCGCACATTTATTTGTACGCCCTTATTTATTGGGGATTGGGCGTTAGGAGTGCTGAGTGCTGAGTTAGGAGTTTTGTTTATCTCCTTATCTTCCTCATCTCCCCAGTCCCTCTATTGAGCAATTTGAGCACGGGCGGCTGTGAGTGCTTTGTTTACCTGTGCAAAGCCAGTGCCTCCGTAACTGTTACGCGCAGCAACAACTTGACGGGGAGAAATCGCCTCATAAATATCTGCTGCAAATGCTGGATGTAGTTGTTGCCACTCTTCCAATTTTAAATCTTTTAGGAGTTTACCTGCGGCAATACTAGTTTTTACCACCTTACCCACAAGGTTGTAAGCTTCTCGAAAAGGAACACCCCGTGCTGCCAGATAGTCTGCTACATCGGTAGCATTAGAAAAATCTTCCGCCACCGCTGATGCTAACCGCTGGGTACGAAATTCTAAGCCTTCCCTGAGCAAAATCGTCATCGCTTCTAGAGACGCTTTGACTGTGTTAACGCTATCAAATAGACCTTCTTTATCTTCTTGTAAGTCTTTGTTATATGCCAGGGGTAGCCCCTTCATAATCACTAATATCGCCTGGAGATGACCGAATACACGTCCCGTTTTCCCCCGCACCAATTCTGGTACATCGGGGTTTTTCTTTTGGGGCATGATACTGGAACCTGTAGCACAGCTATCTTTGAGAGTAACAAAGCGAAATTCTTCAGATGACCAAAGAATGACTTCTTCTGCAAGGCGGCTGAGGTGAACCATAATCAAGCTAGCAGCACACAAAAATTCGATCGCAAAATCGCGATCGCTCACTCCATCGAGGCTGTTAGCATAAATATCGTCAAAATTCAAGAGTTTGGCTGTGTAGTGGCGGTCAATGGGGAAAGTAGTTCCCGCTAAAGCACCACATCCCAAAGGTGAAATATTCACGCGGCGAGAAACGTCTCCTAGTCGTTCCCAGTCACGTTGCGCCATTTGAAAGTATGCCAAGAGGTGATGAGCTAAACTCACGGGTTGGGCGCGTTGGAGGTGGGTATAGCCAGGAATCAGAGTTTCAACGTTTTTTTCAGCTATATCTAGTAAAACACCTTGAAATTCTCGCAATTCGCTTTTGATTTGTTGGATTTGGTCGCGCAGATAGAGTCTGGTATCGGTGCCAACTTGGTCATTACGCGATCGCGCTGTATGCACCTTTTTACCTACATCGCCAACAATTTCTGTCAGTCGGCGTTCAACTGCAAAATGCACATCTTCAGCATCGACACCGGGCTGAAATTTCCCCTGGCGGTACTCTTGGCGAATTTGTTCTAAACCGGCAACCAGTTGCTCTCCTTCTTCTGGGGAGATGATGCCCGTGTGAGCAAGCATTTTGGCATGAGCTTGAGAACCAGTAAGGTCATATTCGATTAATTCAATATCAAAACTTATACTGGCATTAAAACGAGCGATCGCTGGATGCAACGCTAATTCAAACCGCTGGCTCCAAGTTTCTTTTTTGGTCATAAATTCTGAAAAGAGTGGGCGATAGTTAAGAGTTAAGAGTGAGGAGTTATGAGTTTTTGACTCCTAACTTCTCACTCCTCACTTTCAACTCCTAACTTTTAAATTTAACCGTAGCTAGTTAGATTCCGAATCATATAGCCAATGACTAAACCAATCAACAATGCCCACACTTGACCTGTTTGTATAAAGTGGCCCCAAGCTTTTTGAATCTGACCCATAACGTTTGGATCGGTGATTGTTTGTGCTAGGCCTGTCCAATTTACAGGCAAATGCCAAAGTAACTGAGATGTCAAATCGCTGTAATTGCTCATCTTTGATGATTAAGAAGTTATGGGTGGCAAATTTCAGCATCAGTTTATTCTTTACCAAGAAGGGGAAAAGGGGAAAGGGAAAGGGGAAAGGGCAGGAATAAAGAACTTTTCCCCACAAGGTACAAAGCTCCTATTTTTAAATAGGTCGAACAAAAAAAGAAGATTTTGAGACACGTAGTGGGTTCGCCCTTGGCTTCTCGCAGAGAGAAAAATCAGCGTCTTTATTTAAAACCCTTGCTTTAAAGTATGGGGTTCCCTTTCCCCTTTCACCTTTCCCCTTTGCCCTTCTTCATATTAATTACTGATATTTACTGAAATATTGGATGTAACTTCAATGTCTTAACTCAAGATGCAGCTGATGCCAACCGCAATTTCTCGGCAGTCCGCAAAATCTGTCCCGCCAAAACTGCTGCACCAAAACCATTATCGATATTTACTACGCCTACTCCCGCAGCACAAGAGTTAAGCATTGTCAATAGAGGTGCTAAACCACCAAAACTTGCCCCATAACCAATGCTGGTTGGTACGGCAATCACGGGACAACTTGCTAAACCTGCGACAACGCTGGGTAAAGCGCCTTCCATCCCCGCCACAACAATTAACACCGATGCGGACTCAATCAGGTGGCGGTTACTTAATAAGCGGTGAATCCCAGCAACGCCAACATCCCAGAGGCGCTGTACCTTAAAACCAGAAAGTTCAGCAGTGACAGCTGCTTCTTCAGCAACAGGTAAATCGGCAGTACCAGCAGACAGAATGCCAATTTCACCCGCAAATTGTGGTTCGATGGTAGGGGGAGCGATCGCACAAATTCGCGCCGATTCGTAATATCGCAAACCGCTAACTTTTGATTGCAGTGTGGTATAAACTATTGGTTCAATGCGAGTTGCCATCACCACCGGGTTGCGGAGGCGCATCACTTCCATAATTTGAGCAATTTGGTCGGGAGTCTTACCAGGCCCCCAAATCACCTCTGGGAAACCAGTTCTTAGCTGGCGATGGTGGTCAATTTTGGCAAACTCACCTACAGATTCATAAGTTAAATCTTTAAGTGAGTCTAATGCCGTATCTGGCGTAACTTTACCATTAGCAACCGCTTCGAGGAGCGATCGCAAAGTTTTTTCATCGGTCATTTGTCATTTGTCCTTTGTCATTTGTCATTTGTCATTTGTCATTTATTTTTATCTGCAAGTAATGACCAATGACTAATGACTAATTTGTTATTTTGATTTCGTGAATGTTCCAGAATGCGCCACCAAGTGCAGAGTATTGAATACCTTCAAAGCGATTACGCACTGCTGACATTGATAAAGCGTTAACTAGATAAATAAACGGTAAATTTTCTTGGGTAATCCTTTGGGTTTCGGCATAAATTTCTTTCCGCTTTGCTGGGTCTAATTCCCTTGCCCCTTGAATGTATAACTTAGCAATTTCTGCTTCCCAAGGAGCCACCTCCCAACCTTGAATTGGTTTTTGTCCTGCTTGGGGTTTCTGATTAAACATATGTAATCCACCTTCAGGAGACCAGACATTAGCTCCATCATTTGGTTCTAAACCACCAGTCAGACCCAGCATAGAAACTTCCCAGTCTAATGAATTTGACAGCTTATCTGTGTAAGTATTCCACGCTAGAGGAGTGAAATCGACTTGAATACCAATTTTACTCAGGTCTTGTTTAATTTGCGATCCAATTGCTTCGCGGATTTTGTTACCAGCATTGGTGAGCAACGAAAAGCGGACGCGGTTTCCTCGATCATCAATTAGTTGGTTGTTGTTATATTTGAATCCTGCTTTTAATAGCAGTTCCTTCGCCTTTTGTATATTGTAGTTATAAACTTTTAGACCTTCTTCTGGTGACAAATAATAAGGGCTTTGCACGGAAATGGGTGAATTTTGTGGTTTACCCAAACCCCGAAAAGTATTGTTAATCATTGTTTGTCGGTCAATCGCATAGGCTACTGCTTGCCGAAATTCTACAGTATTAAACCAACGCGACTTGACTGGATCAACCAATGGTTTTCCATCCCTTTTACCTTTATTTAAATTGAACAAAATAAACGTTGTACCAGTTGCAGGGCCACCATTGAAAATTTTGAAATTTCCCTGCTCTTCTTGCACTTTTAGCAAAGAAAAATAATCTGGTGAGACTCCTACAGTATCTAATCCACCAGAACGAAATTGTAGCAAGGAGGTATCTGTTGATTCTACAATTTGCCACACAATCCTTTCAATATAAGGCTGGGATTCTCCTTTTGGCCCTTTTCGCCAATAATAGGGGTTGCGCCTGAACACTACACGCTGACTGGTGTCGTAGCGCTCTATTTTGTAAGGACCGTTAACGATAATTTGATCTGGAGGAGTATCAACGCCCCATTTAGACAAAAATATTGGCTTACCATCTTGGTCTTTTGTCTTAATAAATGGTTCTAGGGTATGGGCAGGTAAAATTGGTAGTCCTAGAGTTCCCAAAAATGGCGCAAATGGTTCTGGAGTAGTAAATTCAATCCGTTGAGCATCGATTTTTCGTACCTTTGGCAATGCCCGACTTTCACCAATTTGCAGCACATCTCTAGCATCTGCGGGAATCGCTTCGTTAAGATAAATACCGTTGAAGGTAAATACTACATCATCGGCTGTTAAAGGCTTGCCATCAGACCATTTTAATCCCTGGCGTAGAGTAAAAACAAACCGTAATTTGTCATCCGAAATTTCCCAAGATTCCGCTAAAGAAGGCTCGATTTTCCCACTTATCGGGTTTTCAGTAGTTAATCCTTCATAAATCAAAGGAAAAACATTCGGGGACTCCTGACTGAGAGGATAATTAAAAGTTTTGGGATCGCTGAGAATAGCGCTTACTAATTGTGGTACTTGAGCAGCTGCACTTTTGAAGTTAGTTGGGTTACAGGCGGTAAGTGTAAGTGCTGTTGCTGAAGTTAGAATTATTGGCAACCAAAAACGTTTAATTGCCAAAAATATTTTTCTAAAAACTTTCATAGTTTCAAATTTATTTCCATCTTAATCAGTCTGAAATATCTTGATCAAAATCTCAAAAAAGTTATTCTGAAGCAACTAGTAAGACAACTGCATAAGCACATATACCTTCTTCACGCCCAACGGGGCCTAATTTTTCGTTAGTGGTAGCTTTGATACCAATTTGATTTTGTTGTAATTCTAAAACTGCCGCTAGTTTGTCGCGCATATTGTGAATATGTGGCTTTAATTTAGGACGTTCTGCTACTACCACCGAGTCAATATTTCCCACCTGCCAACCTTGATCCCGAATCAGTTGATGTACTTGATTTAATAGTACTAAACTATCTGCTCCTGCCCATTTGGGATCGCTAGGAGGAAAATAATGACCAATATCCCCCAAGGATAATGCCCCAAGCATGGCATCCATAATTGCATGGGTAAGTACATCAGCGTCACTATGCCCCAATAAACCCAGTTCATGGGGAATTTGAATTCCACCTAAAATCAAAGCGCGATCGCTCACCAGTTGGTGAATATCGTAGCCATTACCAATACGAATTTTTGTCATTTGTCATTTGTCATTTATCATTTGTCATTTGTCAGGAGTTAGAAATTATTATTCTCTCCCTGCTCCCCTGCTCCCCTGCTCCCCTGCTCCCCTGCTCCCCTGCTCCCATTTCTCCAACAGATCCGGGCGGCGATCGCGGGTTTTTTGAATTTGTTGTTCGTAACGCCACTTTGCGATCGCGGCATGATTCCCACTGAGCAAGACATCAGGCACTTTCAAACCGCGAAAATTCGCAGGACGAGTATATTGGGGATAGTCCAATAACCCCTCTTCAAAACTTTCTGCTATCAGGGACTCAGTTTTGGCCACGGTTCCTGGGAGCAGCCGCACGACGCCATTAATCAAAGCCATTGCTGGAATTTCCCCACCGGTCAGAATAAAATCGCCTAAAGATACTTCACGAGTTACCAAATGCAGCACCCTCTCATCCACTCCTTCGTAATGCCCGCAAATAACTACTAACTGGTCATAATTCGTCGCCAATTCTTTCAAAAGAGGTTGATTAATTGTTTGACCCTGTGGACTCATCAAAATTACTTCTCTTCGGGGTAGAATCGGCAGCGACTCCACAGCGGTAAAAATAGGTTCTGGCTTCATTAGCATCCCAACGCCGCCGCCGTAGGGTTCATCATCTACCTTTCGGTGTTTGTCAGTGGTAAAGTCCCGTGGATTAATCAGATGCACTTCGGCAATCTGTTTGGCTAAGGCTTTACCTAGTAGCCCAGAATTGAGAACAGAGTTAAAACAGTCAGGAAAAAGCGTAACTATATCAAAGCGCACAGTTATTCGTATTCGAGGACACTAATCTTAAATTTGAATGTCTAGCAAACACCAGCAAGCCAAGGTCGGGTTAAACTCCAGTTAAACTTTATCAATAGTATCTAAAACTACCAGACCTCCTGGATTTTAGATGGGATCAAAAGTTTTTCTAATTACTTAATTTATGTTTAAATGTTGTCACAACTACATTTAAATTAATAATCATATCAAGTTAACAACTTCCAGGATGCATCAAGCCAGCCTCAGAAAAAAGCGTAGTCTTAATTGCTTGTCCCCAAATCTAAAGGGGAATCTAGCTACTCAAAGACTATTTTGCCCTGCTGCAAGTGGACAGGTGAAAAACAAGGCGCTGACTTTGAGGAATGGGAACAAACACGTTTAGACTGAGGCAACGCGAGCGTTAAACGAGAATTTGGAGAGTGGCTTTCCCCAGTTCCAGACTTCCAAAAAGTGTCCTCTCAAAAGTTGCAAAGCGCAAAAATTATCAGGTAACTGAACCTTGTTAAATTCACACGCCATTCGCCACAAGCCGGGGAACCCGTCCAAAGCGATGGCTCCTGAAGTTGTTGACAGGAGAACCAAAATGCCGCAATTACAAGCTAAATCGCTAGAAATGAGGACACCCCAAGCAACTAAAACCGCCGTTCTGGTTATCGGAGGTGCAGAAGATAAAGTTCATGGGCGCGAAATCCTACGAACTTTTTTTGGACGCGCCGGTGCTAGTAAGGCTTATATTACAATTATTCCATCTGCCTCTCGCGAACCTGCCATCATCGGTGGCCGGTATATTCGCATTTTTGAAGAAATGGGTGCCCAGAAGGTAGAGATTTTAGACATCCGCGAACGAGAACAGTGTGAAGCCTCCCAGATCAAAGCATCCTTAGAAGCCTGTAGTGGGGTATTTTTGACAGGAGGAGACCAGCTGCGTCTTTGTGGCGTATTGGCAGATACGCCAGCAATGGAAATTATTCGTCAGCGGGTGAGGGCGGGGCAACTTACGTTAGCAGGCACCAGTGCAGGAGCGGCGGTAATGGGGCATCACATGATTGCTGGCGGCGGTAGTGGAGAGACGCCCAATCGTTCCCTAGTGGATATGGCAACGGGTTTGGGATTTATTCCGGAAGTAATCGTTGACCAACACTTTCACAACCGTAATCGGATGGGGCGACTGATTAGTGCGATCTCAGCTCATCCCGATCGCTTAGGTATTGGCATTGACGAAGATACTTGTGCAGTGTTTGAACGTGATGGTTGGCTACAAGTTATGGGTAAAGGCAGTGTCACCATTGTCGATCCCACCGAACTGACCCATACTAACGAACCCCATGTCGGTGCTAATGAACCCTTAACCGTACATAATTTACGTCTCCATATCCTCAGCTACGGCGATCGCTTCCACTTGTACCAGCGGACTGTATTGCCTGCTGTACACCGAATCTCCAGCTGACGGGATAGAGTATCTGAGGTTACACTGAGTTGACCGCACATTTATTATTTCTTACCGTAGAAAAATGATAAGAATACCATGTAAAAAGAAAAAACTGTTTCTAACGAACAGTTTAGCGGTCAATTCCAGTAAGAAACTAGAATTTTGGTTCCGAATCTCCATCTACCTATTCCCATGAGAATCCTCAAGATCCAGACATTACGCGGCCCAAACTATTGGAGCATTCGACGCCACAAACTGATCGTCATGCGCCTCGATTTAGAAACCCTCGCCGAGACGCCCTCGAATGAAATCCCTGGCTTTTATGAAGGATTAGTTGAGGCGCTGCCGAGTCTGGAGGGTCACTATTGTTCGCCTGGCTGTCGCGGTGGTTTTCTGATGCGAGTCAAAGAAGGCACTATGATCGGCCACATAGTGGAACACGTAGCCTTAGAACTCCAAGAATTAGCTGGTATGCATGTCGGCTTTGGTCGCACCCGCGAAACTGCCACACCCGGAATTTACCAAGTAGTAATCGAGTATCTGAATGAGGAAGCGGGACGCTACGCTGGACGAGCCGCAGTACGGCTATGCCAGAGTATCGTTGATCGAGGCCGTTATCCCAAGGCAGAACTAGAGCAAGATATCCAAGACCTGAAAGACTTTACCCGTGATGCTTCATTAGGCCCTTCCACAGAAGCGATCGTTAAAGAAGCAGAAAAAAGAGGTATTCCCTGGATGTCGCTGGAAGCCCGCTTTTTGATTCAACTAGGCTACGGCGTAAACCAGAAGCGAATGCAGGCCACAATGACGGACAACACCAGCATTCTGGGCGTAGAACTAGCTTGCGATAAAGAAGCCACTAAACGTATCCTTGCTGCTGCTGGTGCGCCAGTACCCAGAGGTACAGTAATCAATTTTTTAGACGATTTAGAACAAGCCATTGAATTCGTTGGCGGCTATCCCATCGTCATCAAGCCACTAGATGGCAATCATGGGCGTGGGATCACCATTGATATCAGAACTTGGGAAGAAGCTGAAGCTGGATACGAAGCTGCCAGACAAGTTTCCCGGTCAATTATTGTCGAAAGATATTACGTTGGGCGCGACCATAGGGTACTAGTTGTAAATGGGAAAGTAGTAGCAGTAGCCGAACGTGTCCCGGCTCATGTCATTGGCAACGGCAGATCCACCATTGCCGAACTGATTGAAGAAACAAACCTTGACCCAAATCGCGGTGAAGGACATGATAACGTCTTAACCAAGATTGAACTAGACCGCACCAGCTACCAGCTACTAGAAAGGCAAGGTTACACCCTAAATAGCGTGCCACCCAAGGGCACTATTTGTTATCTCAGAGCAACAGCGAACTTGAGTACAGGTGGTAGTGCCGTTGACCGTACCGATGAAATTCACCCAGAAAATCTTTGGTTGGCACAACGAGTAGTTAAGATTATCGGTTTAGATATTGCTGGACTCGATATCGTCACCACAGATATTAGCCGTCCTCTGCGGGAAGTGGATGGCGTGATTGTCGAAGTTAACGCTGCTCCCGGTTTTCGGATGCACGTTGCGCCAAGCGTGGGTATTCCCCGCAACGTTGCTGGCGCAGTGATGGATATGCTGTTTCCCAACGAACAATCTAGCCAAATTCCTATCCTCAGCATCACGGGTACTAATGGCAAAACCACCACTACTCGACTACTAGCACATATTTATAAACAGACTGGAAAAGTAGTAGGTTATACTACTACCGACGGAACATACATCGGTGATTACTTAGTAGAATCTGGCGATAATACAGGCCCTCAAAGTGCCCACCTGATCCTCCAAGATCCCACAGTAGAAGTAGCAGTGCTGGAAACGGCTCGCGGTGGCATTCTCCGCTCTGGATTGGGCTTTGAAGCCGCAAATGTAGGAGTAGTATTGAATGTAGCTGCCGACCACTTAGGAATAGGCGATATAGATACCATTGAGCAGTTAGCTAACCTCAAGAGCGTAGTAGCGGAAGCTGTATTCCCTGATGGCTATGCGGTACTTAACGCCGACGATCGCCGCGTCGCCGCCATGTCAGAAAAAACTAAAGCTAATATTGCTTACTTCACCATGAATCCCGATTCGGAATTAGTGCGGAAGCACATTCAAAAGGGTGGAGTAGCGGCAGTATATGAAAATGGCTATTTGTCAATTGTTAAAGGTGATTGGACACACCGCATAGAAAGAGCTGAAAATATACCTTTAACAATGGGCGGACGTGCGCCGTTTATGATTGCCAACGCTTTAGCAGCAAGTTTGGCAGCGTTTGTGCAAAACGTCACAATTGAGCAGATTCGTGCTGGTTTGAAGACCTTCCGGGCTTCAGTTAGCCAAACACCGGGACGAATGAATCTATTTAATTTGGGCAACTACCACGCTTTGGTGGACTATGCCCACAACGCAGCCAGTTACGAAGCGGTAGGTTCCTTTGTGCGGAACTGGACTACAGGACAACGGATTGGCGTAATTGGGGGCCCTGGCGATCGCCGTGACGAAGACTTTGTTACTTTGGGTAAATTAGCAGCACAAATTTTTGATTATATCATCATCAAAGAAGACGATGATACACGGGGACGCTTACGTGGTTCAGCTGCCCAGTTAATTATTCAAGGCATCACGGAAATTAAGCCTGATAGTCGCTATGAATCAATTCTGGATGAAACCCAAGCCATCAATAAAGGCTTAGATATGGCTCCTGATAACAGTCTGGTGGTCATTTTGCCAGAAAGCGTGACTCGCGCAATTAAGTTAATTAAGCTGCGTGGTTTAGCGAAGGAAGAGACACACCAACAAAATCCCGGCACAAGTGTCATCGATTCCCAAAATGGGATCGCGCCTTCTTCTGTGGTTAATACTTTGCTGTAGTCAGGAATCAGGAGAAAGCAGTGTGCTGGCTCCTCCTGACTCCTTTAATTACTGTTTTTCTTCTTCCTGATTGGTTTCCTCGCTGGGAGTTTTCATCTCCTCCTTAAAACCTCGTAGGGTTTTGCCCAGTGCAGTTCCCAGTTCAGGAATTTTTTTTGGGCCGAAAATTAGAATAGCGACTATGCTAATTACAGCTATTTCTGGCCATCCCAGTCCAAACATATAAATTTCCTCTAAGGCATCTGTAATTAAATATAGACATTGATGGCTCACATCCCATAAGTTCGCCACTGATGAGCGCAACTAACTTCTAATTGGATTGGTAATTGGCAAACCTAACCAATCGCTTAATTCCTGAGCTAGCCATTCCAGTTCCGCTTCCGATTTAATTGCACCATCACTACCACCAAGTTGATATTTTTTTACTCCTACCCAAATATCCAATTGTGCGGGAACGGCAATTCTCGTACCTTCAGAATCTTTCGTAAAATGTTTGGGAATGTAAACTAATTTATTAATACTTTGCCTTGGCGAGGCACGGGGACGATAAAATTTCCAAGCAAACAACTCCCAAGTTAGGGAAATTTGTTCGGGATTCAGGCGTAAGCAGATGCGTCCAAAAAAATGAAAGAAAAATTTATACACCATCATCAAGCCAGCACCCCAAAATGGAAGTGAAAACATCGCAAAGGGGATGTTGACAGGAAAAGGTGCTGAAAGTGCGCCAATTGTCCAAAAGAGAATAAATGAATTCCAGACGATCGCAAACAAACCTGTAAATATTATTGATGGATCAAAACCAGATGGTGGAACGATAATTTCTAGAGAATCCCCATTTTTGGTTAGTTGAATCTTACTCCCATCTGGTTTGCCAACAACCAAAGTCGGCAAGTTTGTTGGTTGTGGTTTCTTTAAAGCTGCGAGTGCTTGGTCAGCTGAACTCAAACGCCGTTCTAAATTAGGTTCAATCATCCACTTTAACCAATTGCTAAAGCTGGGACTGAGATTAGCCAATTGTTCAAACTGAATGCGAAAATCCTTTTGGGGTAAATCGGCTGGGTGAGTACCCGTCACTAAATAAATTAAGGTTGCACCTAAACTATAAAGGTCAGATGCTGCAACAGTGCGTCCGCCAAATTGCTCTGGTGGCATATAACCATAAGTTCCTACCACAGTTCTTGTCCCGGTTTCGCTAGCTAGGATAGTCTGCACTGAGCCAAAATCTACCAAATAAACTTGACCGACACTATTTCCAGAACGCTCCCCCAATAAAATATTGCTAGGCTTAATATCACGGTGAATTACAGGCGGATGTAGTTCATGTAGGTAAACGAGAATCTCTAAAAGTGCTTTGGCTATCTGTTTGACTTCAGCTTCGGTAAAAGTCCGCCCAGTTTGTAAACATTGCTCTAAAGTTTGTGCAGGGATATAAGTTTGTACTAGAGCAAATCCTTTGATAGTTGGTAAATTTACCTCAAAATAGTTTAAATAGCCAGGAATTGAGGGATGTGCTAGGTTTTTTAGAGTTTCGGCTTCTCGCTCAAACAACTTGAGTGAATCCCACTCAAAGTCACTACTAAAAGAGAGTAATTTAATGACAACTAATTTCTGAGTTTGCAAATCACGAGCTAATAGCGTCCGCCGCCCTGCTTTTTTTCCTAATAGCTGCTGAACTTCGTAGCGTTCGCCTAATATTTCACCAATCATTATGTTTTCTTATAATGCTACGGTTGAAAAGTTTTATAGCTGATAGCTTTTCAATTTGGCAAATCGATATCTTTAGTATAATTGCGTAATTCTATGCCCTCCCAACTTTGGCCTTATATTACCCCTGGTATTCCCGATGACTTATTTGAGCATTTGCCAGGAATTCCCCTGAGCCAGCGAGAAGTCCGACTGCTATTGATTTCTCAACTGCGGCTAAAATCAGATTCTGTGTTGTGGGATATTGGCGCAGGGACAGGTACAATTCCGGTAGAGGTGGGGCTATTGTGTCCAGGTGGACAGATTATCGCTATCGAAAGGGATGAAGAAGTAGCTAATCTGATCAAGCGTAACTGCGATCGCTTTGATGTGAAAAATGTCGAAGTTGTTGAAGGCAGCGCCCCAGAATGTTTACATGACCTAAAAATTACCCCTCATCGCGTTTGTATTGAGGGAGGACGACCTATTCAGGAAATTCTGCAAGCAGCTTGGCATTATTTGCCGCCATTCGGTCGGGTTGTAGCCACAGCTGCTAATCTAGAAAGTCTATATGCTATTTCCCAGAGCTTTTCCCTATTAAGAGCTAGAAATATCGAAGTCGTTCAATCTGCGGTTAACCGCCTAGAAACACGCGGCTTTTCTCAAACCTTTACCGCCGCCGATCCCATTTTTATCCTCAGTGGTGAGAAACTAGACTAAATCAAAAAGATTTTAGATTTTAGACTTCGGCTTCTTTCGACTTCGCTTAAGGCAAGTCGCTCAGTCGAACGATTTTAGATTTTAGATTGGGGATTTAGGTGATATGTCATCAGAAACAAAGTCACAATTACCAATCCCTAATCTTGAATACCTAATCTCTAATCCAAAATCCCTTCGGGTTCGGTAGTCCCCCATCGACGGGAACCGCCAAGACGGGGGCTACCTCACCAAAATCCAAAATCCAAAATACTTTTATGCCTTGGTCTCGGATTATTAGTGGAATTGTTGCGATCGCTCTTGCTCTTTCCGCAACCCTTTTGGGGGGTTGGTACTTTACCATCATCTTTGCGGTCATCATCTTTTTGGGTCAACAGGAATATTTTAATTTGGTGCGAGCCAGAGGCATCGCTCCCGCCGCTAAAACCACTATGGCTGTCAGCCAAGTCTTGCTAGTAATTTGTACCCTTGATGGCAGTTTAGCCGAGGCTGTGATGCCAATAGCTGGCACACTTATTTGTTTTTACCTGCTGTTTCAACCCAAATTTGCCACGATCGCTGATGTTTCCGCTTCTATTATGGGGCTGTTTTACGTAGGTTATTTACCAAGTTACTGGGTGCGATTACGAGCAATTGATAGCGCTGCTTTTAGTAATCTCCCTTTCGGGGGCTACTGGCCCACAACCTGGACAGATTTCTGGGAAAAGGCAAATTCCGCTTCATTAGCACAAGGTTTTACAGCCACACTACTGACTTTTTTTTGTATTTGGGCAGCTGATATCGGTGCTTACACCATTGGCAAATTCTTTGGGAAAACCCGTTTGTCTGACATTAGCCCGAAAAAAACTGTCGAAGGTGCTGTATTTGGTATTACTTCAAGTGTTGCCGTAGCCATAGCAGGAGCTTATTATCTTCATTTGCCTGAATCCCCCTTCACTGGTTTAGCATTGGGTTTGCTGATTGGTATTGCTAGTCTTTTAGGGGATCTCACAGAATCTATGCTCAAGCGGGATGCTGGAGTTAAAGATTCTGGGCAGTTAATTCCCGGTCATGGTGGTATTTTAGACCGTACTGATAGTTATATTTTTACTGCTCCTTTGGTTTACTATTTTGTGACATTACTTTTGCCACTACTTAGTAAATGGTGAGTTGGGCATTGGGCATTGGTTATTAGGCACAAGAGGCACAAGAGGCAGAGGCGCAGAGGGGCAGAGGCGCAGAGGGGCAGAGGGGCAGAGGCGCAGAGGAGAAAAACTTACTGCAACTTCTCCCCTGTACCCCTGCTCTTGTTCCGAGAGACGCCACATCATTTAAAATAGGGTATTAATATTTTTGATCGTCAAGGGTTAACGTTAATCCGCCCACGACACACCAGCTTGCCTGGGATCAGCGTTAATTCTTCGATATCAACGTCTGAGCCAAGATCCAGATTGTACTCATAATTATCTTTTAATATATCTTCTTGATCGCACTTCATTGGGATGTGTACCAGTTGCAACTCATGTCCACTGAGTAATTGTAAGCCCAGACAAATCTCTAGAGGCGTTGTTTCACTATTGGTTACTCTGAAACCTCGCAGTATAATTTGGTTGTTCCCAAGGAGAATTTCTTGCCACTTGATTGGTTGTGACTGGGGATCATCTTTTGGTAAAACCTTAACCAAGAGATCGCTCAAAGCAGTCGATAATAAGTCTGATGAGAGAGAAGCATTCAGATCCTTCTCGTCTACGATCAAATCGCCAACCACGGGTACTGTTTCTAACAGTCGCAGAGGTTTTCCCTTGAGTACGGAACCGATATTTACCCGAATATTTTCTGCTATTAATTGAATTTGTGTAATTAGGAGACCTTGATAAACTGCATGAGTTGCAAAAACAGATACCGTAGGAATGCGTCCAGAGAAAAGTTGGCGATCGCTAGCTTTAATCTCCACTTCTAGTTCAGAGATTTGGCTGGTCTGCGATCTCAACCAGAGCTTGACTGCTGTTGTGAGTACCTGCGTAATTATGCGGATTTTATTTCCACTTGTTGTTTGGGGATTTTGCTCTGGCATTTAACCAATCTGTTTATGAGTATTTGCTCTACAACCGAACCGAAATTAAATAAGCTTTAAATGTAACATTTATGCCTACTCGCTACAAAATGCAAATATCATTTAATTGATAACAGTAAATAAGCAATTTCCACATGGAGGTACGGTTACAAAAAATTCTTGCTCAATGGGGTATCGCCTCACGTCGTGAAGCCGAAGAAATGATTAGGCACTCACGAGTGCGGATTAATGGGGTATTGGCACATTTAGGTCAAAAAGTTGATCCCGAAAAAGATGCGATCGCAATTGATGGTCAGCCTGTATCCCAAAAGCAGCGTCCGGCTTTAATATATCTATTGCTGCACAAACCAGCAGGAGTGGTTTCTACTTGCTACGACCCTCATCGCAGAACAACAGTCCTGGATCTACTACCGAAAGAATTACGGGAGGGTTCAGGTATTCACCCAGTTGGCCGTCTAGATGCAGACTCTACAGGAGCATTAATCCTGACTAATGACGGAGAACTGACATTTGGACTAACCCATCCACGTCACAGTATTTCCAAGACATATCATGTTTTGGTCAAAGGACATCCTTCAGAAACAGTACTAAAGACGTGGCGTCAAGGTGTGATGTTGGAAGGTAGAAAAACCAGGCCCGCTAAGGTACGCCTAATCGAACGTCGTACCGAGGAAAGCGTTTTAGAAATAGTGTTGCAGGAGGGAAGAAATCGCCAAATTCGCCGTATAGCTCAACAGTTAGGATACCCAGTCATCAAACTGCATCGGACTGCTATCGGCCCAATTCAATTACAAACTCCCAAAGAACCCTTTTTGTCAGAGGGTAAATATCGTTCCCTCAAAGATCGTGAGATTCACTTTTTGCAAGATCAGATAACGCAACCTAATTATTGATTCAGTGGAGTTAAGGAGTGTCAGTAGGCATGAAATGGCTAAGAAAGAAGAATAAGCACCAGCCATCACTTTCATTAGAGGAACAACGAGCCGAAAAGTTGGCAGAGTTAGGCGCTCAACTTTGGGCATTGCGTCAAGAACAGGGTCTATCTCTAGAGCAAGTGGTTGCATTGACTCGGATTCCCCGACGATTATTGCAGGCGATCGAAGAAGGTAATTTAAACGATCTACCAGAACCAGTTTATATTCAGGGTTTAATCAGACAATTTGCCGATGCACTAGGTTTGAATGGAGTAGAACTTTCTGGCACTTTTCCGATCAGTTCTGCACAAGTTAGCCCTCTGAGTAGGGGGAATAATTCACCCTTGGCTCAACTACGTCCAGTTCATCTTTACTTTCTTTACATATTGCTAATAGTATGTTCTGTAAATGGGTTATCTCAGTTATTAAATAACGCGTTACTACAAGCGAGTAATAGCCCAAACCAGCCATATCCAAAACAAAAGTCTGTTGTTAAACCAGAACTAGCTCAACTAAAAGAGTCAACGCAGGTACAACCTATCAGTAATACCCTGAGTGGTGTCCAAAAGGGACAGGTTGTCCAGGTTGGTGTGACTTTGAAAGCTTCATCTTGGATTCGTGTAATAGCCGATGGCAAAACCGAGTTCGAGGGTATTCTGCCAGAGGGAACTCACCGAATTTGGAAAGCCCAAGAGCAACTGACAGTAAAAACTGATAATGCTGGTGGTGTGTTGGTGAGCGTTAATCAAGAGAAAGCTAAGAAAATGGGAGAACCGGGGAAAGAGGAAGAAGTTAGGATTGCTGCTGCAAAGCCTAAGTTTTGAAATATGGTTTATGGGGCATTGGGCATGGGGCATGGTGAAGAGGACAAGGAGACAAGGAGAATTGGGGACAAGGGGAAAGACTTGTTGCAAGTTCTAACTTTTGTCACCTTGTCCTATGCCCTATGTCCCATGCCTCATGCCTCATGCCCTACTCAGCCACTTCTCACTGGGCTTCTGGGGCGCGTCCATTGAGTCTGGTAAGAACTTTCAAGCGATCGCGCAATTCGTCTGTTATCGCTCCTGGTTGATAGCGCCACTCCCAGTTACCCTCAGCAATACTGGGAAAATTCATCCGCGCTTCGTTTCCTAATCCCAAAATATCTTGCAAGGGAATAATCGCTTGGTTGGCTATGGAACTCAAAGCTAGGCGAATCAAATCCCAGTGAATGCCATCAGGGCTGATAGAACCTAAATAAAGCAACAAGTTTTGCTTTTCCTCGTACTCAGCTGTATTGAACCAGCCTATAGTTGTATCATTATCGTGAGTCCCGGTATAAACTACAGCATTGTGCCGATAATTGAATGGTAAAAATGGATTAGTGGAATCAGCACTAAAGGCAAATTGCAAAATTTTCATCCCCGGAAATTCATACTTGTCTCGCAGCGCTTCTACCCCCGGTGTAATTACTCCCAAATCTTCTGCTAAGACGGGTAGCTTGCCCAACTTTTGCCTAATCACTTCAAAAAAAGCATCTCCAGGCGCTTCCACCCATTTACCATTTATGGCAGTTTGTTCACCTTGCGGCACAGCCCAATAAGCCTCGAAGCCGCGGAAGTGGTCAATGCGAATTATATCTACATAATCCAGCATTGCCTCAAAGCGCTGTACCCACCACTTAAAATCTTGTTTTTGTAATTCCTCCCAGTTGTAAACCGGGTTGCCCCACAATTGACCGGTGGCGCTAAAGTAATCTGGTGGAACTCCTGCCATTAGGGCAGCAGCTCCTGTCTCTGGATCTAAGCAAAACAAGTTAGGATGCGCCCACACGTCGGCACTATCATGAGATACGTAGATGGGGATATCGCCAATAATGTTAATGCCGCGCATATTAGCGTAACTTTTAAGCTCTGACCACTGGCGGAAAAACTCAAATTGGACGAATTTGTAATAATAAATCTCTCCGTTGAGCCGATGCTGTACTTGCTCCAATGCTTGGGGGTCGCGCTTGACAAATTCTGGTTTCCATGAGTGCCAGTTTGCATTGTCGTTGGCATCTTTCAGCGCCATAAATAAGGCGTAATTATCTAGCCAATAAGCTTTACTGTCGCAAAAACCTGCAAACTCTTTTTGCTGAATGGGCGTAGCATTGGCTCTAAAGTTGTCACAGGCTTTTTTGAGTAGCCCAATCTTAATCGGCACAACCTGCTCGAAATCTACCTTTTCTACCGGGAATCCTGGTAAATTAGCAAAGTCTTCCTCAGATAGTAAACCTTCTTCTAAGAGCTTTTCTGGGCTAACTAACAGAGGATTTCCTGCCATTGCTGAGTAGCACATATACGGAGAATTGCCGTATCCAGTGGGCCCCAGTGGTAAAACTTGCCAATATTGTTGATGGCTTTCTTTAAGAAAATCAATGAAGCGATAGGCTTCTAAGCCTAAATCCCCAATGCCAAATCGACTGGGAAAGGAGGTAGGATGCAGCAAAATGCCACTGGATCTAGGAAAAGGCATAAGTAACCTGAATTATAAGAGGGAGCAATTGTCTGATGGAAACGCTAGGCGATCGCATCAAATTTATCACTGAACGGTATTTGCAGGGGAAATCAAGTAAACTCATTTTGTTTGTCATTTGTCCTCTCTTACAAAGTTCTGATGGGAGGAAACCTCCGCTCAGACTTTGCGCTTTGTCATTTGTCCTTTGGGAAGAACCAATACAACTTTTGGAGAGGCTGCACTTCGACTACCCTCAGTGACCACGCCAACGACTACACGGTAGTTGAATCTCGACTCACTTCGACGCCGCTCAGTGCAAGTCGCTCGATTACCGCGCAGTCGAAACTCAGTACAAGTGACTAATGACTAATGACCAATGACCAATGACTAATGACTAAATAACTATGACTTACCGAAATCCTACACCAACAGTTGATATCATCATTGAACTAGTAGATCGACCTCATCGGCCAATAGTGTTAATTGAAAGACATAATCTACCTTTAGGTTGGGCTATTCCTGGTGGTTTTGTAGATTATGGCGAAGCGGTGGAAGTGGCGGCGCGGCGAGAAGCTGAGGAAGAGACGGGTTTACAGGTGGAATTAGTTGAACAATTACTGGTATATTCTGACCCAAATCGCGATCCGCGTCAGCATACCATTAGCATTGTGTTTTTGGCGACAGCTAAGGGTGAACCAAAGGCTGGTGATGATGCTAAGGGTGTAGGCATTTTTGAGTATTGGTGTGTGCCTGGTAATTTATGTTTTGACCACGATCGCATTTTGCGTGATTATTGGCGATATCGGCATTATGGAATACGTCCGAGGTTGGGGTAAGAGGGACGAACCGCAGAGGCGCAGAGAGAAGAGGGGGGAGGAATACCTATGACACTAATCTTCAAGATGCTGACCTCACTGGTGCGATAATGCCAGATGGAGAAGTCTACAAACCGATCGCAGCTGAAGCAGAAATCGGTAAACAGGAAACATCGTTAGAGAAAGTTATATCTATGACCCGTAAAGTAATTAATACTGATAACGCACCCGCACCAGTCGGCCCTTATAATCAAGCGATCGCAGCTTCAGGTCAATTTATATTCATAGCTGGACAAATTGCCATCGATCCCCGCCTTGGTGATGTCGTCTACACTGATGATGTCAAAAAGCAAACTGAGCAGGTATTAGCTAATCTTGAAGCCATCCTCACAGAAGCCGGGGCGACTTTCCAGGATGTCGTGAAGACCACTGTATTTTTAGCTGATATGAACGATTTCGCGGCGGTGAATGCCGTTTATGCTAAATATTTCCCGGAAGATACAGCCCCAGCGCGGGCTTGTGTTCAGGTATCGCGCTTACCTAAAGACGTGTTGGTAGAGATTGATGCGATCGCTGTAATTAGCGGTTAGAGGAAATAGAACAATTGCTAAAGCTGATTTCACAGAAATAAATCATGAACATTGAACTCAAACCGGAACATGAGCAATTTATTTAAGCCCAAATTGCTAGCGGTAAATTTACGAATGCAGATGAAGTGCTTGATGTAGCATTTCAACTGCTAGAAAAATTAAATGCCGAGTATGTCCAATGGGTAGAAGAAACCCGGCAAAAAGTTGATGTAGCAATTGCTGAAATTGAACGAGGGGAAGTTTTGGATGGTGAAACTGTAGTGATGCAAATACTAGAAAAGTTTCAAAAGGCGCGTGAGGCTTAGTAATGAGTCGCTATGTCATTTCACTTAAAACTCTGTTAATTATCTCTCAACAAACGCGATCGCCTCTATAACTTTGGGAATACTGAAATTAAGTTCCCTATAGGAGTATTAAAAATGGCAGAAAATCGCATCAGTGCCAGCCTAGCCCCAGCAGATAAAGAAGCAGTCATGCAGGCGATCGCTACAATTAGAGAAAAGTTACCGTTTTTAGTAGATTTGACCCCTGAAGATCGGCGAACAATGCTGAAGATGGGAGATAAAAGTCGGGCTTTTGTCAGCAAAGCTTTGGAAGTGGCGACACAGAACCCTAATTTTTTACCCCGTTCTTTTGATTTGGAAGAGATGCGCCGGGACTTAGAAATATATGAAGACTTGTATCCGGTGCTGTTATCTTTGACACAACTGCAAGAATTGGTAGATGATACCTGTATAGCTGCTGCTAGTGAAGCATATGCCTCAGCATTAGCAGTTTATAGCTATGCCAAAGCTAGTGGTGATGTTACAGGTTTAGATGCAGTAATTGATGAGATGGGACGCAGGTTTAACCGCCGTTCTAAGAAAAAGCAACCCGAAGTCCCAGTTAGCTAAAGATTAAAACAGGTAATTATACCAATTGTAAACTTGCTAAAATACACATAATTTCTAGGGGCATAACAATGTTATGCCCTTTTTGCATTTTGTATCCAAAGATTCTTGAAACCCGCGCAGGTGGGTTTTGTCTGTATAGCCGCGATTAGAAATCGCCAGGGCATTTTTGAGCCTCAGAAGGTCAACATCGAGCCTCAGAAGGTCAACGTCGAGCCTCAAAAGGTCAACATTGAGCCTCAGAAGGTCAACATTGAGCCTCAGAAGGTCAACATTGAGCCTCAGAAGGTCAACATCGAGCCTCAGAAGGTCAACATTGAGCCTCAGAAGGTCAACATTGAGCCTCAAAAGGTCAACATTGAGCCTCAGAAGGTCAACATCGAGCCTCAGAAGGTCAACATTGAAATTAAATTAAGGTTATCTGCAAAAATTACCTAGAAAAAGTTTAGTAAATTCCACAATACAGCTTAAATATTTAGTAGTTATTCTGTAACTATTAACACCTCACAATTAAATTTTGTAATGAACACGCAAAATAAGTCTAAGAGTCTAGGAGATATTATAAAAGAACGCCAACAATTAGCTTTTGTGGGTCGTGAAGATCAAGTAAACCTATTTCGCCAAAATTTAGCATTACCCGAACAAGATGATCGCCGTCGTTTTCTGTTCAATGCCTGGGGTCAAGGTGGGGTTGGCAAAAGCACACTGTTACGACAGTTTCGCAAAATTGCTGATGAAGCAAAAATAATCTCAGCTTACATCGATGAAGCTGAAAAAAATGTCTTAGAAGTGATGGATCGTCTAGCTGAAGAGTTAGAACGGCAAGGTTACAAACTAACGCAGTTTACAGAACGCTACAAAGTTTACCGCCAAAAGCGCCAAGAATTAGAAAGCGATCCAGAAGCTCCTCAAGGTTTTTCGGCTTTTGTAGGCAAAACCGTCTTTAAAACTGGTATACATTTGGCGCGTCAAGTTCCAATTGGCAGTGTTGTATTTGATTTTGTAGATGAGGATGCTTTGGCTACTCAAGCTGGAAAATGGTCATCTTATGTTGCAAAGAAAATCACAAATAAAGACGAGGTGCGTTTAGTTCAAGAACCTGTAGAAGTGCTGACCCCGCTATTTTTGCAAGATATTTTTAAAATTACTAAGCAAACTGCTGTTGTTCTATTTTTTGATACTTACGAACGCACAGGAGAATTCTTAGATAACTGGCTACGAGAAATTTTAGAGGGTCGCCACGGTGAAGTGTCTCTCAATATATTAATAACGATCGCTGGCCGGCAAGAATTAGATAAAAATTATTGGGCACCTTACGAAGGTTTAATCGTTCGTTTTCCTCTAGAACCCTTTACAAAAGAAGAAGCCGAACAATATCTAAAACGGAAAGGTATTACCAACACTCACATTATTGAAATGATTTTGCGTCTTTCTGGAAACTTTCCCCTACTAGTGGGAATGCTAGCAGATGCTCATCCCAATGACACTAACCAAGTAGTTGAGCCTAGCAGCAGTGCTGTAGAACGCTTTTTAAAATGGATTGACGATCCGAAACGGCGACAAGTTGCTCTTGATGCTGCCATTCCTCGGTGCTTGAACCGAGATATCATAGCTAAGTTAAGAGGAGAACAAGAAGCTGATGCCCTATTTACTTGGCTAAAAGAAACATCCTTTGTCAACGAACGTACCGATGGCTGGGCTTATCATGATGTCGTCAAAACCCAAATGTTACGCCACAAACGCCTTTTATCACCGCAAGGTTGGGCTGACATACATGGTAAGTTGGCAGAATATTATGACAGTCTGCGGAATAATCTGCAATTGAAAGAAGAAAAGAAACAGCGCGATCCTAGTTGGCAAAGTCACACTTTAAATGTGTTGTACCACAATTTATGTCAGTCACCACAAAAGGGTTTATCTGTAGCTCTCAATGAATTTCTTGCCGCACTCAAAAATCAACCCGCTTTTGCTCAACGTTGGGCAGAAACAATGATACAGGCTGGCAAAGATGCAGATTCTGGAGAAGTTCAGCGTTGGGGTGAGCAACTAAATAATGGGTTAAAAGCTTACGATCAAAAGCTTTATCAAATTACTGTTGATATGTTTACGGCAGTCTTACAAGATTCTAGCATTCAGGAAAAATGGCAACCGATTGCTTTAGGTTGGCGAGGTGAAAGTTACCGTTTAATGAAGCGTTATACCGAAGCATTGCAAGACTTAGATCGCACTATAGAACTTGACCCCAATGACCAGTGGGCACTGGCACATCGAGGTAATATTTATCGTTATATAAAGCGTTATCCAGAAGGATTGCAAGACTTAGATCGCGCCATCGAACTTGACCCAAATGACCATTGGGCGCTAGCAGTTCGAGGTGACATTTATTGTTTAATAAAACGCTATGCCAAAGCACTAGAAAACTTAGACCGCGCCATAGAACTCGATCCAAATTACCAGTGGGCGCTGGCACATCGAGGTAATGTTTACCGTTTAATAAAGCGTTATGCAGAAGCACTCAAAGACTTAGACCGCGCTATAGAACTTGACCCTAATGAACAGTGGGCGCTGGCACATCGAGGTAATGTTTACCGGTTAATGAAGCGTTACGCAGAAGCATTCAAAGATTTAGACCGCGCTATAGAACTTGACCCCAATGAACACTGGGCGCTGGCACATCGAGGTAATGTTTACTTAATGCTTAAGCAGTACAATAAGGCTCTTACAGATTTTAATCACTCTATTGACTTAGAATCTCATAATGATTGGTATCTATATAATCGCGCTTTAGCCTACCAAGCCCTTAACCAAGTAGACAAAGCACGAACTGATCTTGCTCTTGCTATCAAGCTTGCTAAACAGCATTACGAAAAAGATCCTCAAAATTGGCGTAATACTTTTAACTTAGCCCTTTACTATTTAGCCGCTCAATATACTCAACCAGCAGAGCAGTTACATCGCTATGCTTTGTCAAAAGGTGCTTCCTCAGAATCTATTTGTGAAGCTATCCAAACCCTCAATGACTTTTTAACTGTTTTCCCTGACCATGTACAGGGTATATTCATCCGACAATTGTTGCAGTCTTCTCTAACTCAGGTCATGTAATTTCCAGCCTACAAATCTTCTTCACCGAGCAGTATTGCCCCAGGTTTTTAATTAAGCCGTGATAATTTTTAGTGTTGAATTATTCTTATGTTTGCCGAAGTATTCGACAGACAAGCACACGCTGACATGATGACTAATTTTTTTTCTTTACAAATAATTTTTGGGTGTATGTGGCAACATTCAATACCTAATGTTTGTAGATATTCGATAGTGTCTATCAGTTGATTCGTTAATAAAGAGTAAACTCTCGGCTTAGGAATCAATGCTTTAAGAAAAAGTAACTCGAAGTCCCAGTTAGCTAAAGCTTCAAATAGGCAATTATACCAGTTGTCAATTGAGTAAAATACACATTATTTCTAGGGGCATAACAACATTGTTATACCGTTTTTACATTTTGTATCCAAAAATTCTTGAAACCCGCGCAGGTGGTCACTGAGCTTGCCGAAGTGCGGGTTTTGTCTGTATAGCCGCGATTTCTAATCGCCAAGGCATTTTTGAGCCTCAGAAGGTCAACGTCGAGCCTCAGAAGGTCAACATCGAGCCTCAGAAGGTCAACATCGAGCCTCAGAAGGTCAACATCGAGCCTCGGAAGGTCAACATCGAGCCTCGGAAGGTCAACATCGAGCCTCGGAAGGTCAACATTGAGCCTCAGAAGGTCAACATCGAGCCTCAGAAGGTCAACGTCGAGCCTCGGAAGGTCAACGCATAAAAATTACCTCAAAAAAGTTGGGAAAATTCCGAAATACATTTTTTATATTTAGTAGTTCTGTTTATAAACATTAACGCCTCAAAATTAAATTTTGTTATGAATACCCAAGACAAGCCCAAGAGTTTACAAGATATTGTAAAGCAACGTCAACAATCAAATTTTGTCGGTCGTGAAGACCAAATAAACCGATTTCGCCAAAATTTAGCATTACCAGTAGAAGACAATCGCCATTGTTTTCTGTTTAACGTTTCTGGTCAAGGCGGAGTTGGTAAAACTACCTTGCTGCGGCAGTTTCGGAAAATTGCTGACGAAGCAAAAATGATTTCGGCTTATATCGATGAAGCTGAAAAAACTATACCAGAAGTCATGGGTCGTATCGCTGAGGAGTTAGAACAGCAAGGTTACAAATTAACGCAGTTTAGCGATCGCTACAAAGTTTACTGCCAAAAGTGCCAAGAATTAGAAACAGATCCAGATGCTCCTCAAGGTTTTTCTGCTTTTGTCGGGAAAACTATGGTAAAAACTGGTGTGCATCTGGCGCGTCAAGTTCCCGTTGGCGGTGCTGTATTTGACTTTGTAGATGAGGATGCTTTGGCTACCCAAGCCGGCGAATGGGCGTCTTATGTTGCAAAGAAAATCACAAATAAAGATGAGGTACATTTAGTTAAAGAACCTAAAGAAGTTCTGACCCCGCTATTTTTGCAAGATATTTCTAAAATTGCTGATAAAACTCCTGTTGTTCTGTTTTTTGATACCTCAGAACGTACCGGAGAATTCCTAGAGAACTGGCTACGGGAAATTTTTGAGAACCAGCACGGTAAAGTATCTGCCAATATATTAATGATCGTTGCCAGTCGGCAAGAATTAGATAAAAATGACTGGGCATCCTACGAAGAATTAATAGCTCGTTTGCCTCTAGAACCGTTTACAGAAGAAGAAGCCAAACAATATCTAACTCATAAAGGCATTACAGACAGTCGCATTGTTGAAGTGATTTTAAACGTTTCTGGAAACTTACCCCTGCTAATGGAAATGTTAGCAGACGCTCATCCCAATCACCCCAACCAAATAATTGAGCCTAGCAACAGTGCTGTAAAAAACTTTTTAAAATGGATTGACGATCCCAAACGGCGACAAGTGGTGCTTGATGCTGCCATTCCTCGGTGCTTGAACCGGGATGTTATAGCCAAGTTAAGAACAGAAGAAGAAGCTGATGAGCTATTTACTTGGTTGAAAGAAACATCTTTTATCAACGAACGTAGCAACGGCTGGGTTTATCATGATGTCGTCAAAACCCAAATGTTATGCCACAAACGCCTTTCATCACCGCAAGGTTGGGCTGACATACATGGTAAGTTGGCTCAATATTATGACAGCCTGCGGAACGATTTGCAATTGGAGGAAGATAACAAACAGCGCGATCCTAGCTGGCAAAGTCACACATTAAATGTTTTGTACCATAAATTATGTCAATCACCGCAAAGGAATTTACTTATAGCTCTGAATGAATTTCTTGCTCTCCTCAAAAATCAACCCACTTTTGCCCAACAATATGCAAAAACAATGTTTCAGGCTGGTAAAGATGGGGATTCTGCTGAAGTTCAGTATTGGGGTAAGCAATTAGCAAATTGGTTAAAAGCTTATGAGGAAAAACGTTATGAAGATGCTGTGTATAATCGTGCTTTAGTATACTTAGCTCTTAACCAACCACATAAAGCACGAGCTTGTCTAGTGCCTGCTATCAAGCTTGCTACAAAGCATTACAAAAAAAATGTTAAAGACTGGCGTAATGCCTTTAATTTAGCCCTTTACTGTTTGGCTGCTCAATACACTCAACAAGCAAACCACTTGTATCGCTATGCCTTATCAAAGGGTGCTTCCTCAGAATCTATTGGTGAAGCTATCCAAGACCTAAATGACTTTTTAATTGTCTTCCCTGACCATCTGCAAGCTACATCCATGCGACAGTTGTTGCTATTTTGTCTAACTAAGTCATGTAATTTGCAACCTACTCTCCAGAAAACCCACAAGTCCCAACAAGAAACTGCTAATCAATTTCCTCTCTCATAATGCAAGTCCACTCAAATGGACTTGCGCTATGAGCCTGAGATTTTAACCTATGGTACAGAAACGGGTAAGCGCAATATCTCAGCAAGTTGCATTCGGGAAACTGGCAGCTGAACGCAATTATAGCAAAGTGCTGAGTGCTGAGTGCTGAGTGCTGAGTAAGAACCCGGTCGTTTCAAGCCTTTGAGCAATCAACACTGTCCTAACCTATGTGACTACGGCTGTACATAAAAATATTAAGCGAATTTTACTTTCTTATGAGAAAGTGTTGCGATCGCTCAATGTAATTCTGTATTTAAATGAGACACTACGCATAGCTTGCTTCACTGTAAGATACACAATCCAAAATCTAAAATTCAAAATGATATCAGCCAGCTAAAAACGGGATTTGTCTAAATCCACTCAAATCCCTGTGAGGCTAAAAATTTTTTACCTGATTCCAAAATATCGTTGCCTAAAATCAGCTTGACTTTTGGCGAACTAACATACAAACGAAAACGCTTTATAAATAGTTGATTAGCAGGTTCAATTTTCCTAATGGCACTCCAGGGAATTAACAACGGCGTAAGCCCAAAGCAAAATAAGGGGAAAATGCTCAGATAAATCTCTTGAGGAATTATACCAACATTTAAAGTTGCTTTATAGTACACTAAACCCACAGAACCGCTTTGCATTCGGGAGAAGTTTTGTGGCGGCGCTTCTTGGGTGCGGCAGAGTTTAGCGAGGCGATTCCAGTCATGACGGAAGAGAAAAATCATGACTATCGTGCTAAGTGAGAAAAAAACGATGTATATCCACTGAAGGTTATGTGGCATTTACTTTTAATTCATTGATGATTGACGCTCCAACTGTAAGCGATGTCCAACAACAAGCCTCAGTGCATCTACGTACTCATCAATCAATCACATTTCCTTGAATCTTTCCAAATTATCGAAGCATTGCGGTTAAAAATTGCTGAATTTAAACCCCATTCATTCAAAAAACTGGCCTTAATTAAAGCCAGTTTTTTGATTTTATTGCTAACTTTTAGCAAAGCTTACGGCCGAACATTAACGGAACACACTTGAGAAGATATTATTAAACTTTCTCATTAAAATGTCAACATTTCACTATTTATTTCTGCAAAATTTACCATTTAGGTATTGCCGCTTCTCTTAAATTTTCTGGCTGTGCTGACAAGTTTTTGTCGCCAAAATGCTGATTCATCAAGGCTGGAACCTGTGCAGCTTGAATTCGGCTATGGCGCGTTTTATCTGGCATTACTAAATTCGGGCCAGCTTTACAGTTCTTCATACAACCAGTGCCCTTAATTGTAACTTGGTCTTCTAAACCGCGATCGCTTAAAGCCGCCTCCAACGCCTGACAAACTGCTTTACCACCGCGTTTCATACAATCAGACTTTTGACACACCAAAATCGTGGCCTTAGCCTTAACTGGCTTTACTTTGACATTATCAATAGATGGGGGTTCTTGTGGTGCTGCGATCGTTTGAATTGTCGCTATTTCAGAACGCGCCGCCATCACACGTTCAGCTTTCAGTGTAACTTTGTCTTTTTTTATATCGTATTCTTTATAACCAACAACTTGTAGCCAAGTACCTACTGGTAGCCGCAAGTCAAAAGCAGCTCGTAAGTGTTTAGCGAGTTTAACGTAGCATTCACCATCATGAGTACTTAGCAGTAAACCTTTCAGCTTATAGCCGTCTTTAATAACAAAATCTATAAATCTGCCCTCAAGGCAAAATTCTGAGACTTCCATATTGTGAGATGCACCCATTTTTTAACCTCCTTTTAGTTAAGACAAGCTGTTAAGCAAGATATTCTCAGCAGCAGCTAAAAATTAGAACTGTTGATAGCGACTTTTCCAGCAACACTCAAGAGTCCAAATCTGCTCTTGACGAGAGGCTGTAAATCGCCGTACTACACTCCAAAGTTGAACAGCCGCAGTCGGATTGCTAATTTCAACTTTTAATGGCTGGTTAGCCGCACAACTACAGGGAATGTCTAACTCCTCTAAGCGTTGATAGACTTGCCAGCGGTCTACCCAATTCACCTCTACAAGGTGGTTTATTTCTATTTCTGAACTATACGATTTCAAGAGAATTGCCCTCAAAGTGCAACAAACTTGTAGTAACTACCGCCATTTAACTTCCTGCTTTTTGAAAATCTTAGTAGTCTAGCTTCTTAAAACCAGCATACCTTAAGTGCAAACAATTCTCATTAATTTTCGAAAAAAAATAAAATTGTTGCAATCTCTCATGAGAAAGATTAAAGGGATGACGAGGAGTATCAGGGCAAGGAGGCATTTACTGCTCCATCTCCCTTCACTCTCTTCGGGATGTATGCATACTTAACTTTTCATGTCAATAGTAATGAGAAATATACACAACTTGATGAGCGTGCCATAATCCAGCAAACAATAAAGTTAAGGCTTTTAGTAAACAAAAATACAAAATCTTGTGATGGCAAATTGGCTTGCTCTTATTGTGAAAATGTTAATATGTAAAGAATAAGCAGTTAAAATCTATAATTGCTAAATAACGAGGAGAACAATGTCTGAAACGCAAACTTTGTTACGGAATTTTGGTCATGTATATGACAATCCTGTGCTGCTGGATCACAGTGTAACCGCTCCAGTTACAGAAGGATTTAACGTTGTATTAGCTAGTTTCCAGGCACTGTACTTGCAGTACCAAAAGCATCATTTTGTAGTTGAAGGCTCAGAATTTTACTCTCTGCATGAGTTTTTTAACGAAAGCTACAACCAAGTACAAGACCACGTTCATGAAATTGGAGAACGTTTGGATGGACTGGGTGGTGTGCCAGTAGCTACCTTCAGCAAATTAGCAGAATTAACCTGTTTTGAGCAAGAATCTGAAGGTGTATATTCCTCTCGCCAAATGGTGGAAAATGACCTAGCTGCCGAACAAGCAATCATTGGCGTAATTCGTCGTCAAGCTGCTCAGGCAGAGAGTTTAGGCGATCGGGGCACACGCTATCTGTACGAAAAGATTTTGTTGAAAACTGAGGAACGTGCGTATCATTTATCTCACTTCCTCGCCAAAGACAGCTTAACTTTAGGGTTTGTCCAAGCAGCTCAAAGCTAAAATTCTCATAATCTAGATTTGTCTACCTAGACTGAAAGAAAAAGTTGGCAGCACCAACTATTAAAATAATATAAAAAATGGCAGAGAATGGTATCCCTATTTCTCTGCCATTTTTAATCTAAGTAAACATATTTATATAATATTTAACGTTGAAAATATTTAGCAATTAGCTAGTTAAGATAAATTTTATCCAAGTAATCTATTTGTACATAAATAAGCAGACAGATAAATACCAAAATAAATCATCATTTATCGCAAGGTTCATAGATTAAATAATAAAGATTCGCAAAAGCTTTAGAAATTTGAGCATCATAATTAAATAAAATTAAAAATACAAAATAATCATTGGGTATTGGTTCTTAATTATTCTCCTTTGCTCCCCTGCCTCTCTGCCTCTCTGCTCCCCTCCTGTCATCAAACTTAGAAAACTTAATAATAAAAAGCACCAGAGGGGGTAAAGACCCTTAAAATGATCAGGATTTCCATTCTCGTATTCCAAGGCAACGACTATGCCCCGCCGTGACGACCTCCAGAAGATTCTACTGTTAGGTTCCGGTCCAATTGTGATCGGACAAGCCTGTGAGTTTGACTACTCTGGCACTCAAGCCTGCAAAGCGCTGCGAGAAGAAGGCTATGAAGTGGTTTTGGTCAACTCCAACCCTGCAACGATTATGACCGACCCGGAAACGGCCGATCGCACTTACATTGAGCCGTTGACACCAGAATTGGTCGAAAAAGTCATTGAGAAAGAACGCCCTGATGCTCTCCTACCAACGATGGGAGGACAAACCGCCCTCAACATCGCCGTTTCTTTAGCCAAAAATGGAGTGTTGGAAAAGTACAGCGTTGAGTTAATCGGCGCTAAACTCCCAGCGATCGAAAAAGCCGAAGATCGAAAACTTTTTGGTGAAGCAATGGCAAGAATTGGGGTAGCTGTATGTCCCAGTGGCACAGCCGAATCTTTAGAAGAAGCCAAAGCTGTTGCCCGCCAAATTGGTACTTATCCCCTAATTATTCGTCCAGCTTTCACAATGGGTGGAAGTGGTGGCGGTATCGCTTACAACCAAGAAGAATTTGAAGAAATGGCACAGGTAGGTATAGATGCCAGCCCCGTTTCGCAAATTCTCATTGACCAGTCTTTACTTGGCTGGAAAGAATATGAACTCGAAGTGATGCGTGACTTAGCAGATAACGTGGTGATTATCTGCTCCATCGAAAACCTTGACCCTATGGGCATCCACACCGGAGACTCAATTACCGTCGCTCCTGCGCAAACCCTCACTGATAAAGAATATCAAAGGCTGCGGGATATGGCAATTAAAATCATCCGCGAGATCGGTGTGGAAACTGGTGGTTCTAATATCCAGTTTGCAGTCAATCCGCTTAATGGGGATGTGGTTGTAATTGAGATGAACCCCCGCGTTTCCCGTAGTTCGGCTTTATCTTCTAAAGCCACTGGTTTCCCCATCGCCAAAATGGCCGCAAAATTGGCTGTGGGCTACACCTTGGATGAAATTAAAAATGACATCACCAAGAAAACTCCGGCGTCCTTTGAGCCAACAATTGACTATGTGGTGACAAAAATTCCTCGCTTCGCCTTTGAAAAGTTCCCTGGTTCTGACGCAGTGCTGACAACTCAAATGAAATCAGTTGGGGAAGCAATGGCAATTGGGCGCACATTCAACGAATCCTTCCAAAAGGCACTGCGATCGCTCGAAACCGGACGCGCTGGTTGGGGTTGCGACAAAGCCGAAAAATTACCCAGTGGTGAACAAATCCGCGCCCAGCTACGGACACCTAACCCCGATCGCATTTTCTCAGTGCGTCATGCCTTGCAACTAGGCATTAGTGCTGAGGAAATCTACGAACTGACTGGTATTGACCCGTGGTTTCTAGATAAATTTCAGCAACTGTTAGATATCGAGAAATTCCTGAAGCGGACACCTTTGCAGCAATTGACAAAAGAGCAACTTTATGAGGTGAAGCGAGACGGATATAGCGATCGCCAGATTGCTTATGCCACCAAAACCACCGAAGATGAAGTTCGCGCTTACCGCAAGTCACTAGGGATTATCCCAGTTTACAAAACTGTAGATACCTGCGCCGCTGAGTTTGAAGCATTTACTCCGTACTATTATTCTAGCTACGAAGAAGAAACAGAGGTAATGCCCGCAACCAAGCCAAAAGTATTGATTTTGGGTGGTGGCCCCAACCGCATTGGACAGGGAATTGAGTTTGATTATTGTTGTTGTCACGCCGCATACGCCTTGAAGGATGCAGGCTATGAGACGATTATGGTCAACTCCAACCCAGAAACGGTTTCGACAGATTACGATACCAGCGATCGCCTTTACTTTGAGCCTTTAACAAAAGAAGATGTTCTAAACATCATTGAAACTGAAAATCCAGTTGGGGTAATTATCCAGTTTGGCGGACAAACCCCGCTAAAGTTGGCTATCCCACTCCAGCAGTTTCTCAGCACTCAGGACTCAGGACTCAGCACTCAAATTTGGGGTACATCGCCAGATTCCATCGACATGGCAGAAAACCGGGAGCGGTTTGAAAAGATTCTCCAACAGTTGAATATTGCCCAACCACCTAATGGGATCGCGCGGAGTTACGAAGATGCGCTGATTGTTGCTAAACGTATTGGCTATCCGGTGGTGGTACGTCCCAGCTATGTGTTGGGGGGACGGGCGATGGAAATCGTTTATTCCGATGCTGAGTTGGAACGCTACATGACCTTTGCGGTACTAGTGGAACCAGAACATCCGATTTTGATTGATAAGTTTTTGGAAAACGCGATTGAAGTCGATGTCGATGCGATCGCCGACCATACAGGACGAGTGGTGATTGGTGGCATCATGGAACACATCGAGCAGGCTGGGATTCACTCAGGAGATTCCGCTTGTTCTTTACCTTCCATTTCCTTATCACCAGCAGTTCTCAATCAAATTCGCACTTGGACGGTGCAGCTAGCACAAGCGCTGTCAGTTGTGGGATTGATGAATATTCAGTTTGCCGTTGTCGGTGCAAGCAGCTATTCTCCCCAAGTTTACATTCTAGAAGCTAATCCCCGCGCTTCCCGCACAGTACCCTTTGTATCTAAAGCAACGGGTGTGCAGTTGGCAAAACTAGCATCCTTAATTATGTCGGGTAAAACTTTAGAGGAGCTACATTTCACCGAAGAAGTCATCCCAACTCACATTGCTGTAAAAGAAGCTGTATTACCCTTTAATAAATTCCCAGGAACTGATACAATATTGGGCCCAGAAATGAGATCCACTGGTGAGGTGATGGGGATTGACAGCGACTTTGGCCGTGCCTTTGCCAAAGCGGAAATGGGTGCTGGGGAGCGTTTACCACTAAGTGGAACTGTATTTGTATCAATGAGCGATCGCGATAAAGCTGCTGCAAGTGGTGTGGTGAAGGAATTTATCGATTTGGGCTTTACAGTGATGGCTACCCTTGGTACACGCCGAGTTCTTCTGGAACAGGGGCTAAAAATTGAATTAGTCTTAAAACTCCATGAAGGTCGTCCCCACGTCCTAGATGCGATCAAAAACCAGAAAATCCAACTGATTATCAACACACCTTCAGGGGAAGAAGCTCAGACTGATGCTAGGTTAATCCGCCGCACAGCCTTAGCTTACAAAATTCCCATCATTACTACCATCGCCGGTGCAAAAGCTACCGTCGCCGCCATCCGTTCCTTACAAAATACGACTTTGGACGTAAAAACCATTCAACAGTACTGCCCGATCGCTAGGGTGTAGGGAAGCAGGGGAGCAGGGGAGCAGGGGAGCAAGGGAGACAAAGGGAATAACTACACCCAATGCCCCATGCCCCATGCCCAATTCCCAGAAAAAATTAAACAATTGTTAGAAGAGAATGAATATAGTTCTCATTGAGATACTTTAACAAATATGAGGAAAATTATTTGAACCAGATAATTTCTTAAATTGACTTTTAGTCAGCCTTAAGATAGAGGGCAACGTTACATGAACTGGAAAAACCAGGAAATTTCATGTCACCATCTAGCCAAAATATTCTCATAAATGTTACAATTGTTAATAGGACTTTCATAAAAAATGTTTAAAAAGCAACCTTTTATCTAACTGTAGATACTTGTGAAAAGTAGGAAATAACTGTAGTTTTAGCAGTTAAGAAGCCTAAATTTGATTATTATGAGCAGCCGAGTTTCTCAGGCGCGTAAGTTGCAAACCATAGCACGGGTTCCCAGTCTGACTGGGTAGCACCGTAATAAATAAAGAAAGCATCTATCCCTTAATGACCCTACCGCCAACCCCATCATTACCAAAGAGTAGCGCCATGAAGACCGCTCAGACAGCCACAGACCTCGTGCGGACTTACCTGCGTGAGATTGGCCGTGTGCCACTATTAACCCACGAGGAAGAGATTTTCTATGGTAAACAGGTGCAACGTTCCTGCGTTTTGCACGAATCAAGAGAAGCTCTTGCCACCCAGCTAGATCGTCAACCGACTCTAGAAGAGTGGGCCAAAGTAACAAACCTGGAACCAGCAGAGTTGAACGAAGCGATCGCAGATGGTGAAATTGCCAAACGCAAGATGGTAGAAGCTAATTTGCGGCTGGTAGTCTCCGTTGCTAAAAAATACATCAAGCGCAACGTCGATTTACTGGACTTGATCCAAGAAGGTAGTATTGGTATGCAACGGGGCGTAGAAAAGTTTGACCCCACCAAAGGGTACAGATTTTCTACTTATGCCTATTGGTGGATACGGCAAGCTATCACTCGTGCTATAGCTGAAAAAGCTCGTACCATTCGGTTGCCGATCCATATCACCGAAAAATTAAATAAGATTAAAAAGGCACAGCGTCAATTGTCTCAAAAATTGGGACGCGCTCCGACGGCTGGGGAGCTAGCTCAAGAATTAGAATTGACCCCCAAACAAGTACGAGAGTATTTAGAAAAGGCGCGTTTGCCCCTTTCTTTGGATTTGAGGCTGGGTGATAACTACGATACCGAACTTGGAGAAATGCTGGAAGATCCAGGAGCATCTCCCGAAGAGTTTGTCATGCAATCTTCCCTATCTTATGACTTGGATCGCTTGATGGGCGATCTCACGCCACAACAGAGGGAAGTAATCACACTGCGCTTTGGCTTAACTGATGGGCAAGCTCTGACTCTGGCTAGAATTGGTGAAATATTGAACATCAGTCGAGAACGAGTCCGACAAATTGAACGGGAAGCCTTAAGCAAACTTCGCAAGTCTAAAGCCAATATGGATGAATATTTGGCAAGTTAGAAGTTAGGAGTGATGAGTTTTTAATTAACTCCCCACTCCTAACCTATTTATTGGGGTGAGAAAATACCCTGACTTTGGTACGGTTACACCTACTTCCACTCTTAGGGTAGGCTGTTACATTAGTTGACAGGAAGACAAAATAACTAAGTCAAATCCAAAACAGACATTTAATATTCAAATCACAAGCACCGCAGCTAATAGTGGTAGTTAAGGAGCTAAAAAATGAGTAACCCATCTAATCGTGTCTCAGAATTTTTTAATAGCGAAGCAGAAACTAACGATTTACTCTGGCAGTACGTTAAATCCTTGAGTCCAGAGACAGTTACCCAGCTATCCAAACCCACATCTGCCGAAGTGTTTCAGGTGATGGAACGGAATATTACAGGACTATTAGGTAATCTACCTTCAGAACACTTTGGTGTTACTGTAACCACAAATCGCGAAAATCTAGGTAGGCTTCTTGCTTCTGCTATGATTAGTGGTTATTTCTTGCGTAACGCTGAACAGAGAATGAATTTTGAGATGACCTTACAAGGATCTGAAACCAACAACAGCGAAATTGATTAGAAATGTAAAATTTGGGAAATTCAATCAATAGTGTTGAACTGATAGCTAGTCATAGTTACGGCGATACGAATTGAAAATAAGTCTCTGCAAAATCTTTGCCGCTAATTCCCGATTATACATCAGCTAAGTTTTTTAAAATATCCAAAATAGTGACGAATTCAGGTTTAAATTTTAACGCAGATGAAGGCGGAGTCTTTGATTTCGCTTCTCTGCGAACTCCTGTAATTTTGTGATTAATTCAATTTATCTGATGTCAGGTGTCAGGCTAGTTAGTTATAACTCCCGAATCTATGCAGAAAGCATAAAAATCCTTTTCCTCTAAACCTTTTTGCAGTCTGAATAATTAAGTCTTTAAGCAGACACGATATTGAGGCTTATTTATAAATGATGAATGCACATTTGTGGATAACCGTACAGTGATAAATGACCTTTGCAATAAATCTAAACTCGGCAGAGTTACAACTAGTCTGCCGAGTTTTGTTATTAGTCAAGAGTCAAAATTCAAGAATTCTTTGCCTACTCCTTACTCCCTACTCCCCATTCAACTATGAGTGAAACCAGTTCTTTCCCACCCCATAAAATCATTGGTGTTGCAGTAATCTGGAATGACCAAAAGCAAATTTTAATTGACCGCCGTCGTCCAGAAGGAGCAATGGGTGGTTTGTGGGAATTTCCTGGTGGTAAAATAGAGCCTGGTGAAACCATCCAAGAATGTATTCAACGGGAAATTTCCGAAGAACTGGGAATAGTGATTGAAGTGGGAAAGCATCTGATTACTATTGACCACAGTTATACAAACTTGCGCGTTACCCTCACAGTACATCATTGCCGCCATCTTACAGGTGTCCCCCAACCTTTAGAATCCGATGAAATTCGCTGGGTAAGTTTGGAAGAATTGGAGCATTTTACTTTTCCGAAAGCAAATACTCAAATTATTGCTGCACTAAAAGGAAGTGGGGGCTAGGAAAGAAGCAGAGGGAGAAGAGAAGGGGTGCAGAGGAGCAGAGGAGCAGAGGAGAATAGTTAATAACCAATGCCCAATACAACTCTTGGAGAGGCTGCGCCAACGGCTTCTCTACAAGACGCTACGCGTTAGCGGAGCTTTCGCTTTAGCGATAGGCTCAGTATAAGTGCACAATGACAAATGACAAATGACCAATGACTAATCCCGTAACAATCTATTAATTGCATCAGGTTGAGTCCCGCAATTTTCTACAATAAGCGCAGGGACTTTGATTTAAGGTGTCAGCAAATAAATGCCTAAAACCGTTGCCGATGTAATGAGCCGCGATCCGATTGTTGTCCGGGAGGAAACTCCACTGAAGGAAGCTATCCAAATTCTCGCAGAACGCCATATCAGCGGACTACCTGTTGTGGATGATCTCGGTAAATTGGTAGGCATTATCTCGGAAACTGATTTGATGTGGCAAGAAACTGGTGTTACTCCACCTGCATACATTATGTTTCTTGATAGTGTTATCTATTTAAAAAATCCTGCTACGTATGACCGTGATTTGCACAAAGCTCTAGGGCAAACTGTCGGGGAAGTGATGAGTAAAAACCCGATCGCTATTTACCCTGATAAAACTTTAAGAGAAGCAGCTACAATCATGCACGATCGCAGCGTTCACCGCTTGCCAGTACTTGAGAGTACAGGTCAAGTAATTGGTATTCTCACTCGTGGTGATATTATTCGGGCTATGGCTGCTAGTCAAGATTAGTCAAAAATAGAGACGCGATTAATCGCGTCTGTACAAAAGTCAAAAGTAGAGACGCGATTAATCGCGTCTGTCTTTTTTATACATTTGAAAATCAAGGATAACTAAATGAGTATTACTCCGGAGTCTGTTAAGCAATTGCTCAGTTCTGAGGATTTAGGCGATCGCTTACGTGCTGTAAATCAAATCCGCGAATTGGAACCTGCGGTTGGCTTTGAATTAATTCAAAGTGCTATTGGCGATCGCAATTCCCGTGTCCGTTACTCAGCAGTGAGTCAAATGGATACACTCGGAACGCAAGATTTACAATTATCCTTGGATATCTTGCGCGATCGCTTGCTTCATGACTCCGAAGTAGATGTACAAGCAGCAGCAGCAGACTGTTTGGGCGCTCTGAAGTTACGTGAAGCTTTTGAAGATTTACAGCAGCTTTATCATACAACCGGTGAATGGCTAATACAATTCAGTATTATTGCTACATTAGGAGAGTTGGGCGATCCGCGAGCCTTTGAACTACTCAAAGAGGCACTCTCATCAGAAAACGAATTAGTCCAAACTGCTGCTATTAGTTCTTTGGGTGACTTGGGAGATGTACAAGCAGTTCCTCTGTTGGCTCCCTATGCTACCAATCCAGATTGGCAAATTCGTTACAGACTTGTACAAGCCTTGGCTCGTTTGAGTAATCCAGAAGCCAAATCTATATTAGAAACTTTGGCTAATGATGAAGTAGATGCGATCGCAAACGAAGCCAAACAATCTTTGCAGTCAGTTTAAGTCTATCTAAGGTTAAAAAAATTCACCTTTAATATAGATTTGTCTGCCAGCAGAAAAAAATTCGACCTGGTTGGGAAAATTTTGCATTCCAGCCAGATCGAAATAGATTAATTAAAGTTACTTTTAGCAATTAGAAGTAACTTTTTTATATTTAGGATAGGTCTATTGAATGACACTTTTGCGACGGCGAGACATAATCATCCCAGCACCAACTAAACCTAAGCCTAGCATTGTGGTTGGCTCAGGAACGCTAACTGCTTCGAGAGTTAAGTGGTAAGTGCTTGTAGCTCCAGAAAGAGAAGCACCCAAATTGCCACTCGCAATAGTTTTTCCATTGAAATTAAATTTACCTGTAATCCCATCCAATATTACGTCATTAATGTCAGTAGCCGATTTCCGAATTCTGGTAACTACAGAATCATCTAGATCAAAGGTAAGAAGTGCAGTAGTAGTACCCAGGGTTCGCGATCCGAAATTAATGAATGGAGTGTAAGCCCCTGTAGAGTATGTAGCTTTTGTGGTTGTTCCGCTTGATGGTAGATTAGCTATCTTGGTTAAAGTTAGAGTGTTAATGGTAATACCTGCGCCTGGGTTTAAATTTGGTGAGAATAATTTAAAATCACCATCAGTATCAACACCATCAACATCGACGAATTTAATGGTAGTCTTAGCTGGATTGATTCCATCACTAGGAACGATAGATGTACCATTAAGACCAATACTCCCGTTCAGGGTTACAGCTTGAGCCGAACCAGCAGAGGCAAACATCCCAGCAGTAGCCAAGGGGATTGCAAAAGTAGCAGCCAGAGTCGCGTTTACTAATTTAGATTTAAAATTAATCATGAGTGTTTGAGAGTCCTAACAATAACCTGGAACAGAGAAATTGATTGCTTAACTTTTACTATCAGTAATCTATTTAAAATACTGTCAGTGAAAGCGAAACTTGCGTGATGTATTTCTTATCTCCATAAAATCACATAGACTTAGAACCTGCAATATTTACTGAGTGGTCTTCATCACATCTTCAACTAACAAATAGTCTTCATAAAATTTTAATTTCTTACATATCTGCGCTTCGTATATCTCTTGCTCTCTAGGGTTTAAATTATAGGCAATAGCCCTGGACTTTAATAAAAACTATTTACGTACTATAAAATAAAAGCACCTTTTTATACCTATAGTTGCTTAACCATATTTTTATATCAATGGAGTATGCAGTGTATCTAATCTTTATAGTTGCCAATATTTAGTGGAAGGGTTCCTCTCAGAGAATAAATGGGAGGAACCGCTGTATTTGTTTACTATAGATAGTCTTCAAATTGAATGTTGGCAAAAGATGGCTAATTGCTAGTAATTAACGCTGTTCTCAAATCTGTCAGATTTTTCAAATGCTAAGAGCCAAATACCTGTGGCCAGGTTGTTACAACAAAAACTACAACTGCGGCGATCGCTAACAATCCTTGAATCAAATTTCCAACCAAAGATCCGACTACAATCCCTATACCTGCTTTAACCGCTAACCCTAATTCACGTCGGTACAGGTACTCACCAATAATTGCTCCCAAAAGCGGGCCTAGTAAAATTCCTAACAGTGGTCCCCCAAAAGGTAAAGTTGGCAATAATCCCAAAAATCCTACTACCAAACCAACAATTGCGCCAATCTGCCCCCACTTGCTAGCTCCGGCTTGTTTTGCTCCCACATAGCTAGCTAAAAAATCTACTCCGACACTGAGCAGTAAAACTATAATTGTCACAATTAGTGGAATCTTGATAGCTGCAAAGGAACTACTAACGATTCCCCAGATAATAATTGCAATTAAAATTAAGCTGCTACCGGGAATGGCTGGAACTACAGCACCAATAATACCCACAACCATTACAGCAACTAATAGCCAATAAATAATTTGCATAGATCAATTGTAAATTTCCAAATTTTCTCATAGGGACGCACATCTGTGCGTCCCTACTGTTTATTCTATCTGGGTAAGATAGCGAAAAATACCTAGTACACTGTGGTGTAAGTTTGCCTAATGCTTCTAAACTGCTATTAAAAAGCTCAAAACCCATGACGAGAAAAATATTAACTGGACTAAGTTCGGAAGCCTACGAACACCCCTTCGATCGCAAAGCCTTGGCTTCTTTGCAAAATATGCCTGGTGTCTCCTTGCTACTCAAAAAAGTTAACGAATACGGTATCGATCGCCTACTTAGACTGCAAAGCCTTGGTAGTGAAATCAGAATTTCGCCCCGTAATTTTCCCGAATTACATCAAGCATTTGTAGAAACCTGCCAAATTCTTGATGTTGCTCCACTTCCTGAATTGTATCTATTTCGAGGCACAGGTCACATTCAAACCTACATTGTTGGCGTAGAAAAACCCCTTGTCGGTATCAATTTAGATGCAATGGAGTGGCTTAACTCAGATGAATTACTTTACGTTTTCGGACACGAAGTTGCTCGAATCAAGAGTCAGCACATGGTTTATCACCAAATGGCAATTGTTATGCCAACGTTGAAAAATTTGTTGAGCAGTACCACACTGGGAGTCGGTGGCTTAGTAGCTGGTGGAATGGAACTAGGTTTGTATAATTGGCGGATGATGGCTAGGTTCACTGCCGATCGGGCTGCTTTGCTTGCTTGTCAGGATATTGAAGTAGCAACTACTACACTGATGAAACTTGCGGGTTTACCAGATGAGTACTTGACTACTGCTGTAATTGAAGATTTCCTCGTCCAAGCCCGTGAGTTTGCATCCAATAACTTTGATAGCGTGGATAAAGTCACCAAAATATTAAGCTATACAGAGCCTGGGCTTTCTTGGGTAGTTATGCGGGCTGGCGAATTATTAAAATGGGTTGATTCAGGAGCTTATGATAATTTAATTCAACAGACAAATTTAAAGACACCGGAAGAACCAGAAGAAAAAGAAGGAAAGACACCAGAAGAAAAGGAAGGTTGGAATTTTTTAACTTCTTGGTGATTGAATTTTAAGTTTTATATTTTAGATTTTATTTTAAATTTAAAATACCCTTGTGAAACTCAATGAGTTGCTAATACCGATTAGCTGCAAGCTTGCTTCCAGCAAGGGGCTTAAGCCCCTTGTATACTAAAATTGGCTGGCTTCTAAACTAGCTGCAACCTAAGTACTAAGAGTAACGGCTAACTTATCAGCAATTCCCGCAATCCAGTTTTCATCTTGTTTGGTGTAACTGCGAGGAGCATTTGCTCCCAAAATTAATACACCTTGATTGCCAATAGGTTGACAAATTACACCTTGAGTATTCTCTGGCAAATAATCAAATTCAAGCCTACCTGGATATATTTTTAGAGCAACTAGATAAATCGGTTTTTGTTTTTCGAGTACCTGTTTTAAGATTACTCCTGGCACAACTTCAGATTTGGTACCCAAAATCCCGCGACGCAACAAAACTTTACCTTGATAAAAAACTACAAGCGATCGCGTTACTGTATTAGTCAACAATAAATGAGATGCCCAGGCTAGTTCTGTTTTCACCGCTTCGGGTAAATCTGCTGCGAGTACAAAACCTTCTTCTCCAATTAGTTCTACAGTATCAGGCGATCGCGGCTGAACTTGCTGCCAAATTAAACCCGTCAAAATTAACACCGCACTTAAAATCACACCCACTACATCACCACGTGATTGAGACTGGGTTAATTCCGGTGTCAATAAACGGTTAATCAATAAAAGTACAGCGCCTAGCCCACCTACGACAATGGGTAGACGCCGCAAAACTCGATTAGGATCAGGTTTAGTCATTAGAAATTGGGAATTAGGAATTGGGCATTGAGTATGGAGAAGAGACAAGTAGAAAGTAGAGAAGGAGACAAGGGAGAGACTTGTTCAATAATTTCCCTTGTCCCCTCTGCCCCCCTGCTCCTCTTCCCCTGCTCCTCTGCCCCCCTGCTCCCTCATCTCCTCACTCCTCCCCTGGTTCAATAATCCGCTGGAAAAGATAACCAGTACCCCGTGCGGTGAGAATCAATTCTGGGTTGCTAGGATCATCTTCTAATTTTGCCCGCAAACGTGATATGTGCACATCTACTACGCGAGTATCTACATGACGTTCTGGTGTATAACCCCATACTTCCTGCAAAATTTCCGAACGAGAAAATGCTTCTCCAGAGCGACTAACTACCAACTCTAACAAACTGAACTCCATACCCGTTAATCGAATGCGCTCGTCACCTTTATAGACTTGTCGCTTATTCGTATCGATTTTTATATTAGCGACATGAATTACCCCAGAACTGGGAATGCCAGAACCACCGGCTTTGTCTACCCGTCGCAACACCGAGCGAATCCGGGCTTCTAGCTCCTTGGGAGAAAATGGTTTAACTACATAGTCATCAGCACCCAATTCTAAGCCAGTGATGCGATCGGCTACATCACCCAAAGCTGTTAGCATAATAATGGGCACATCTGATTCTTTTCGTAATTCTTGACATACACCATAACCATCTAGCTTTGGCATCATTACATCCAAAACTACTAGGTCAGGATCAGTTTTGCGAAAAGTTTCCAAAGCTTCTTCCCCGTCGCCAGCCGTCACTACATCGTAGCCAATCATGGAAAGGCGTGTTTCCAAAATCCGGCGAATGCTGGCTTCGTCGTCTACCACCAAGATTTTTTCTTTATGGCTTTCCAAGTTTCTCTAGGCTCCTTGACTAAAAATTTACATGATTAATTTTTAATACCATAATATTAAGATATCATTCCATGAATTGATTTGGAAAAAGCTCTAAATACCACTATTATTAGTTTTTAGTTTTTTTCAAGAATTAAGTAAATATTAAGATTATTTAATAAGATTTAAGAATGGCAAAGCCAAAAACCTTTTTTACTTGCAACGAATGTGGAGCAGAATCGCCCCAGTGGTTTGGGAAATGTCCAGCTTGCGGTACTTACAACTCTCTAGAAGAACAAATTTCTATTCAATCCTCAGTAGATGTACCCAGCCGGGGGGGAGTGAGTGGTTGGCAATCAACTCAAACTAATGGCAAATCTCACGCTAAACCAGCTAAAGCGCGAGCCTCCTTAACATTTAACCAAATTACCGATCGCCAAATCGCCCGTTGGGAGTCTGGTTATGGAGAATTAGATCGAGTGCTTGGAGGTGGGGTTGTCCCTGGCTCTATGGTGCTGATTGGTGGCGATCCAGGTATTGGTAAATCGACTTTATTGTTGCAAGTATCTAATCAATTAGCACAGAAATATCGCATCCTTTACGTAACTGGTGAAGAATCGGGACAGCAGGTAAAATTACGAGCTTCCCGTTTGGGAGTATCAAAACCCCTAAGTGTTTTTAATGAGGGGAAAGTTGAAGTAGTAGTAGAGCCAGCACTTCCTATAGATCCTGACAGTATAGGTGCAGATTTATATGTACTACCAGAAACAGATTTAGAAGAAATTTTGCGGGAAATAGACTCTCTAAAACCAAATGTGGCGGTGATTGATAGTATCCAAACGGTGTTTTTTCCGGCGCTGACTTCTGCACCCGGTTCAGTAGCTCAGGTACGAGAATGTACCGCAGCACTGATGAAAGTGGCGAAGCACGAAGATATCACCATGCTGATTGTGGGACACGTCACCAAAGAAGGAGCGATCGCGGGGCCAAAAGTTTTAGAACATTTAGTCGATACAGTGTTGTATTTTGAAGGCGATCGCTTTGCCTCACATCGATTATTACGCACAGTCAAAAACCGCTTCGGCGCAACTCACGAAATCGGCATCTTTGAAATGGTGACAGATGGATTGCGAGAAGTCTCCAATCCCTCAGAGCTATTTTTAGGCAACCGTGACGATCCAGCGCCAGGTACTGCCATTGTCGTGGCTTGCGAAGGTACTCGCCCGATAGTTGTGGAATTACAAGCTTTGGTGAGTCCTACCAGCTACCCTTCGCCTCGGCGTGCTGGAACTGGCGTAGATTACAATCGCCTAGTACAAATTCTCGCCGTCTTAGAAAAACGCGTGGGAATTCCCATGTCGAAATTGGATTCTTACGTTGCTTCTGCGGGTGGGTTGAATGTGGAAGAACCAGCGGTTGATTTAGGAATTGCGATCGCGATCGTTGCCAGTTTCCGCGATCGCATCGTCGATCCCGGTACAGTATTAATCGGTGAAGTTGGGTTAGGCGGACAAGTGCGATCGGTTTCCCAAATGGAACTGCGGTTGAAAGAAGCTGCTAAGTTGGGATTTAAAAGAGCGATCGTCCCAAAAGGGACAAAATTTCCCGACTTGAATATTGAGATATTGCCAGTATCTAAAGTTATAGATGCGATTATCGCCGCAATCCCCCATCAAGAACTGACAGCAGACGATTTAGAACCCGATGACGATGAGTAACTCTATAGCCGCTTCGGGATTGAGTACTGGGTATTAGGAAAACAGTCCCTAGTCCCCAATTCCTAGTGATTTTTACACACCAAAGGAAAACCCTCATGACAACCCTCACCCAAGACTACCAAATCACTTGGGAAAAACTACCCGATGATTACAAACTCCCGAATGATCCAGTGGACAATATCAATCAACCAGCCTTAGCTGCTGCACTCACGGAAAGCCTACAATTAGCGGGAAAAATTTCAACTAACACTCTAACAACAACTAATTATGGCATTTGTGCCACTCTAAACAACAAAATGGTCATTAAAGCCCCTGATTGGGCTTTCATTGCCAAAATTAATGTTAGTAGAGAAGAAGTAACACGCAGTTACACCCCTCAACTACAAGGTGAAATTCCCGTAATTGTGATGGAATTTATTTCCGATACACAGGAGACAGAGTATTCAATCAAAGCGACGTATCCCCCAGGAAAATGGTTTTTCTACGAGCGCATCTTAAAAGTGCCAAACTACATCATCTTTGAGCCAGATAGCGGCAGTATCGAAATGTATCGCTTACAGAACACAGAACAGTACATTTTGCAAAAGCCTGATGAAAATCAACGCTGCTGGATAGCCGAAATGAATCTTTACCTTGGGGTGTGGCAAGGTACTCGTGAAAACCGCACAGGAAAGTGGTTACGGTGGTGGGATGAACAAGGAAACCTTTTGCCTTGGGGTTCCGAGTTAGCCCAAGAGGAACGCCAACGTGCCGAACAAGAACGCCAACGCGCCGAACAGGAACGCCAACGCGCCGAACAGGAACGCCAACGTGCTGAACGACTAGCAGCACAATTGCGGGCGGCGGGAATTGATCCAGAAGTCTGATGAAATGTTTTAGGAAAAATTGAAAGCTACTGATCCCTGACTTGTTTGACAAGCAGGGGATCTTATTTCTCACAAATGATTAAGTAGGGCTAAATACCAGTTGTTAGGCAAGAGGAGGATTTAACAACTGCGATGTCTACGACGGGCTACGCCTACGCCATAGGTTTATTACGATTGAATATACTGCTATTGTAGGCTTGATAATTTGCCAATATTTTATTATGAATGCTTGGATCATTTAAACATGATGACAACTTTGACGGGAGAATTAATTCCCGCATCCACAAAGAAAGCCACTGCTGCAACTGCACGAGCTATCATTGTGGAACAAGAAGCTGCTCAAAAATTAAAAGCAGAACAATTAGCAGAACCTTTGTGTCAGTTAGGCGTGAATCCTAATGAACTAGATGAATTCTTGTAGCTTCACGAGTCTTTTCTGACACGCAGCATAATTTTCTGCTTTTAAGGAATCACCTGTATTGAAAACTTTGATAGCCGATGCTGAAGCAGCTATCTGATAACGATATTGGCTTTCAGAAAGATTAATTTTTGAGAGCGATCGCATATTTAGCACTTGAAATACATATAATATTCCTTTCAGCAAGTCTATAGCAACCTCAGTATTTATGAAAAATTATGATGTCAGGCTATATCCTTACTGTTCCTCAACTCAGTTTCAATTGGGTTACTAAGGGGAAAATAAGGTTCAGCAGCAAATCCCAAAGGTGATGCCCTGAACATTTGCAGATATTACCGCAGACACTGATTATGTTGCAGCAGCTAAAATACTTAAGTATGAGTAATACGATCAAACTACTCAGGTTAAAATTGTCTATTTGGTAACACAAAACCATCAGAAAATTGTAGAAAAGTGTATTTCCTTGTCTCGATAGTGGTGCTAACCTCAATTTAAAGGATGTTATCAGCCTTTATCTGCTAGAGTTTCTGACTTTCAGCAAATTAGATAATTTATCAATAACAAAATCGCTAGGAGTGCGATGATGATGTCACAGTCCCCTATGACAAGACCAGAAATAGCTGCTGGAACTCTAATCGATAACCGCTATATTATCCAAAAACTTCTAGGACAGGGAGGATTGGGACGAACTTACTTAGCATTTGATACTCGTCGGTTTAATGAAGCTTGTGTTCTGAAAGAATTTGCACCCATTGGCACAGGCGAAAGTGGACTGGAACAATATCGTAACTTATTTAAAAGAGAGGCAAAAATTCTTCATCAATTGCAACATCCTCAAATTCCCAAGTTTTTGGCTTGCTTTGAAGGAGATGGCCGGCTATTCCTAGTACAAGAGTATGTTGACGGTAAAACATATTCAAGACTGCTAGGAGAACTTCAACGTCAAGGAAGAAATTTTTCTGAAGACGAAGTTATACAGTGGCTAAAAAATCTGCTGCCTGTTTTGGAATATGTCCATCAGCACAACATTATCCATCGAGATATTTCTCCTGACAACATCATGTTACCCGATGGCAAGGATCTGCCAGTGCTGATTGATTTTGGGGTAGGCAAGCAAATTGCTGACATTAACGAGGGGAGAAGTTCCAACCACCAGGTAACGTTTGTTGGCAAAATGTCCTTGGTAGGCAAAGTTGGATATGCTCCCCGCGAACAGATTAGTTTGGGTTTATGCTCACCCTCTAGTGACCTTTATGCTTTAGGTGTGACTGCTATTGTATTACTCACAGGTAGAGATCCATCTTTACTAATGGATCAATACTCACTTGAATGGAACTGGCGTGATTATACATATGTTACGGATGGGTTTGCTCAAGTACTTGATTGCATGTTGGAAGATAGACCTAATAAGCGATACCAAACAGCTAGCGAAGTTCTTAGAGATTTAAGCCATATTGGAGAACCAGAAGTAACAATGTCTTCTGAAATCATAGTTGATGATTTGCCAGCCACGGTATTTAATCCTGAATTTCAGGCTATGTCGGTTATATCACAGTCATATAACCAAGCGGAAGAAACAATTTTTAGTTCACCTACCAGTCCACCAAATGGGCGACGAATTGAACAACAATCTTCACTCCAACCAGCATTTATCAAACATTGCCAGCAAGAATTAGCCTACCACATCGGACCAATGGCAAATCTGATTATAGAAGAAATACTAGCTCACAATCCTTATATTTCGGCTGACCAATTTGTTGAACTTGTAACTAAGGAAATCCCTAATTTTCAAGCAGCTTTTGAATTCAAAAAAAGCTTATTTTCATAGATATTTAGAGCTCATCAAATTGAGGAATAATTTTTAATCTTTTAACTAATTCTGTAAGTTTAAGTCAAGAAAGCTAATAAAAGTAACAAGATTTTTTGGCAAAGCTACACGCAACGTCTTCTACATAATGTCATTACGTTAGCGTAGCGGTAGCTAGTTCACCGGGAACTAGCTACGCGCAACGTCTTGTAGAGAGCATCATTACATATTATTATAATCGCCTGCACCTCCTTGAGTACGTTTGATTCTTTTCATCGCCATTTCTAAACTTAACTGCATCCGTTTAAAGGCTTTAGCTAAATTACCAATTTCATCATTAGACATCTGCTCGAATTCAACTTCCATATGTCCCGTACTAACTTCTTCGGCTATGCGAGTCATGCGTTTGAGAGGAATTACAACTTGTCGATTCAAGAACAAGTTGACTAATAGGATCGTCGCTATAAATATAGCTGATACAATCAAGATAATTAGTAAAGAAGACTGATTTGCTTTGTTAATGACATTCTTGGCGGGTACTGATATAATCTGAGCGCCAACAATTTCATTAAGTTTCCACCCAAATCCATTAGCAGCACCATAAAGACTAATCATACTTTGAGGTGCAGCTTCAGGTACACTATGACAAACCAGACAGCTCTGTTCAGATACTGCTAACGGACGAGCAATATAAAAGATATCCCCACCAGGAATTGAGCGAAATCCACTAACTTCTTTAAGGTCTGGTTTATTTCTGAACTGTTCTACAATTTCCGTCTCAAAACCGTCAGCTTTATCCCGAAGATTTGTGGGATTGAGAGTTGCTTCTTTATAAAAGAAATCACGGTAGTCTGTTGTTTTCCGTAAAATTTCAAATACCTCTCGTGCTGAGTATGCAGGCACCGTTTGCGGCAAGAATTCAGTAGCCAATTTATCAACTAGCTCTGGATTCACTTGCGTACTAGTATATTTACGAACAGAACTCATTGTTTGCATGAGTATGAGACCAGTGGAGCTAATATCTTGTTTAGCATTCTCCCTTAGCAGAGAAGAAAGAGTAAATCCACTCAAGCTCAGACCAAATGTCAAAATTACCAGTAGCAGAATTGTAAATTTTTGTTTCAAATTGAGCTTCTTTAGCATAATTTTAGATTACCTACAAGTCAAATTATTATGAACAAATATGTCTAAAGTTACTGTTTACTCTAGCATGAGCAATCAACTTTCATATTTTTGTATAAAGGCATAGTTTAGGCAAAACTATGAGGGTATATTCAAACTTTATACTATTAGTAATTATTGAGGTTAATGAAAATGTTATCTAAGTAACTAAGTTCCAAAAAGCTACAACAGCAATTGAAATGGAATTCCCAAAAATTCGTGTTGGCTGTTCTCATACCGTGCCACAATAAATACCAGCAATTGTCAAATATTACTAATGGTGTGGAATGCAGGAAAGTCTTTATTCGGGGGACGCTACATTATTGAAGGCCAATTAGGTGAAGGCGGAATTGGCATTACTTATCTTGCCAGAAATCAACGAAATCAACAGCGAGTGATTAAAACCCTCAAAGAAGAAATCCTGAATCACCCCGCCTGGATACTCCACCGAAACAAGTTACGGCAAGACTTTCGTGATGAAGCAGTTCGGCTGGCTGTGTGCCACCATCCTCATATAGTACAGATAGAAACCATCTTTGATGAGGGGAATTTGCCCTGCATGGTGATGGATTACATTGAAGGGGAAGACTTAGGACAGCGCTTGAAGCGAATAGGGGTGCTATCAGAGGCAGAAGCGCTACTCTACATCCGGCAAATTGGCGATGCTTTGACCCTAATCCATTCTAAAGGACTGTTACATAGGGATCTCAAACCACGCAATATTATGATCCGCATTAATAAATTAGAAGCAGTGCTGATAGACTTTGGCATCGCTAGAGAATTTGTTCCTAATATGATCCAAAGGCATACAGTATATCGTACTCCTGGTTTTGCCCCACCGGAACAGTATGAATCAGAAGCACCGCGAGGAGAATACATTGATATTTACGCCCTAGCCGCTACTTTGTATAATTTGCTTACCGCAGTTGTACCAACTAGTGCAGATGATAGACGTCACAATATTAATTTAGAACCACCACAATATTTTAATCCCAACATCAGCAGCAGGGTAAATCAGGCTATTATGTGCGGCATGGATCTGGAGTCAACGTATCGTCCCCAGTCTGTGCAGGAGTGGTTAGATTTATTAGGCCCTGATACTGCTGAAAATGTAACCAAAATATCATCGACTTTAGTGATCAAGCCTAGACTGCAAATACCTGTACCTGTTGTATTAGATCGGCAGAACTGGCAATGTGTACAGACTCTCAAAGGTCATTCTAGTATGGTTCATGCGATCGCCATTAGCCCAGATGGGCAATTTATTGCTAGTGGCAGTAATGACAACACCATCAAACTTTGGCAAGTAGGCACTGGCAAGTTAGTACGTCAACTAGGTCGTTGGTCTTCTAGTCACTCCAGTATGGTTAATTCCGTCGCCTTTAGCCCAATCTCTTCAAACCTTTCTTATCAAGGCGAGTCCGGTAAATCTGCGGGAGTTACAGACCTGAACCGGGGAATTTTAGCTAGTGGGAGTTGGGATAATACAATCAAATTGTGGGATGTCAAGACAGGTAAAGAAATTCGTACTCTCACTGGTCATACTAATTGGGTGAATTCCGTTACTTTTAGTCCCGATGGCAAGTTTCTGGCTAGTGGCAGTGCTGACTGCACAATCAAACTGTGGCAGGTACACACAGGCTTAGAAATCCAAACTTTTACAGGTCATTCTGACCCAGTTTCGTCAGTTGCTTACTCTCCAAGAACACCTGCAACCAATAGCCAGGATAGACAGCTGGTAGCTAGTGGCAGTAATGATTACACAATTAAACTGTGGCAAATATACACAGGCAGAAACATTTACACACTCACAGGTCATTCTTTCTTTGTCAACTGTATCGCCTTCAGCAAAAATGGGGAAATTATCGCCAGTGGCAGTGGTGACAACACAATTAAACTGTGGCATGTAAATACAGGCAAAGAAATTCGTACTCTCACAGGTCATTCTGATTCAGTTTGGTCAGTCGCCTTTAGTCAGGATGGACAATTCCTCGCTAGTGGCAGTTGGGACAACACTATCAAACTGTGGCACATACACAGTGGTACAGAAATCAGCACACTTACAGGGCATTTCAACTATGTTAGATGCGTTGCCTTCAGTCCCGATGGCCAAACCCTAGTTAGCGGTAGTGATGACGACACTATTAAAATTTGGCGAAGAGGGTAGTAAATAATTCGTAATTTTTCTATGAATCTATAGATAGAACTGCGATCGCCCCAAATTTGTGACAATAATGACGGCAACCGTTATTTTTGAACAAAAATAAATATATGGGCTTTGGTATTGGTGATTTATTCTGGATTTTCCTCCTTCTGACTTCTTTGCAACCCCTTTGGCAAAAACGTCAAATAGAATATCGGCGCTTGCGTGCTTTACAACAATTCCAGCAGGAACGTAAAAGTCGGGTGATTTTACTGATTCACCGCCAAGAGTCCATTAGCTTTTTGGGAATTCCCCTATCTCGCTACATTACTATTGAAGACTCAGAACAAATATTGCGAGCAATTCGCCTCACACCGCCAGATGTAGCAATTGACTTAATTTTGCACACTCCTGGCGGTTTGGTTTTAGCTACCGAACAAATCGCCAGAGCATTAATTCGCCACCAAGCAAAAGTCACAGTTTTTGTACCCCACTATGCGATGAGTGGCGGTACAATGCTTGCTCTGGCCTCTGATGAAATTATTATGGATGCTAACGCTGTCTTAGGGCCAGTTGATCCACAACTAGGTAATTACCCCGCAGCTAGTATCTTGAAAGTAGTTGAAGATAAACCCATCGGTGAGATTGATGACCAAACTCTAATTATGGCTGACCTCTCACGCAAAGCAATTCAGCAGGTACAGCGGTTTGTACGAACTTTGCTAAAAGACAGTATACCTAAACAAAAAGTTCTGCCAGAAAATATTGAACCGATTATCGAAGCCTTGACAACTGGGCGCGTCACTCACGACTATCCGATCACTATTGAAGAAGCAACAGAAATGGGGCTGCCCGTAACCGTCGGGCTGCCCCATTCTATTTACGATCTAATGGATTTGTACCCACAGCCACAAGGAGGACGACCCAGCGTGCAGTACATTCCTATGCCCTACAATGACCGTCGTCCAATTCTACCTACACCCAAGGGCAGACCTTTAGAAGAACCAAATCAGATGACTTGAAGGGCTTTGGGGTAGGAGTTTTTTGTGGCGACTAGGGTGTAGCTGTCGGTGTAGCTGTCGGTGTAGCTGTCGGTGTAGCTGTTGGTGTAGCTGTCGGTGTAGCTGTTGGTGTAGCTGTCGGTGTAGCTGTCGGTGTAGCTGTCGGTGTAGCTGTCGGTGTAGCTGTTGGTGTAGCTGTCGGTTTAGTTGTTGGTGTAGTTCTCGGTTTAGTTGTTGGTTTAGTTGTTGGTTTAGTTGTTGGCTGGCTGAAGAGTGTTTTTGCTTCTTCATTCAGCTTTTGGCGGAGTGCTAAATTAGCAATTCCAGTTTCTTGCAACTGATATTTCTTCTGATACTCCTTCACCACTTCTTCCGTGCGGGAACCATAAAAATGATCGCGTGGCAGGGGAGGATTTGGCTTCACCACTGCATTCAAATTTCTGTGTAGAATTTGAACGATGTTAGCAGCAAAATCTTGGGTTTTTGGGCCTGCTATGCCATCAACTGGTTTTAACTTATAACCAGTTTGAAATTCACGAATTGCCTTTTTAGTTTGCTCATCCGTTAAAGCAGTATTTGTTACCTTAACGTTATAGCCTAATCCCCGCAATACCTCACGGAATTGTTGGGGCGTATAACTTTTTTGAGGGGCTGCAAAACCTGTGTCTGTAATTACCAAACTAGCAGTCATTAGGCAAGTAACAGCAAAGGTTGCGCTTGATTTTCCGAACCCACACCACATACTTAAAAACTCCTTTGGGTTAAATCAGCAGGATCATAAACGTTAACAGCTGCATTTTAAGTTTGTTTAATAACTTTTTTCACGATTATTTAATGAATTTTGAACAAATTGTGATTTTTTTTGTTAAATTTAGGTAAAAATTTAGAAAATAACTTGTGTCATCTATCAAAAGAATGATCTTGTGTTGGCAGATAAATAGCGGTTATTTTATCATTTGAATCGAATACACCCTTTTAACACTAAATTACTGTATAAGTGCATATCTGTGCATTGGTGTCAACTTAAGGTGAAAGGCAGTCTCTTGACCTGTGGTTGTGCTGCCATGAGGAGAATTTTCAACCTATGGTTGGACAAGAGATTTTAAGGGAGCTTTGTTTGGGCTTAAATTGACAGCCATGACAGATGTGCCCTTCTACTGGGATCTACTCGACTGGAAATTGCTGTAATTGGTTAAAAAGGGCAGAAAGCAAATTAATAAATGAAAGAGTTTATGTTTTAAATACCAAACAAGTATCATATATTACAGAAAATGAAAAATATAAAATTTTCTAAACAGCGTAATCTTTGGTTTGAAAGATTTATGGCAATTACTGCCGCCGTAAATTTAAGTTTAGTTTTGTTTGATTTAAGTTACGTACCTTGGCGAGATTTCTACTTGCGAAAAGTTCCTCAAATTACTAAGATTTATGACCCAATAAAAGGTATTGAAAGTCATCGAGACACAAAAAGTTATTTAGAAACAGTAGATGCATTAGAAGAACAAGTTAGGCAAACAGGGTTAGAGTCATCTCAGGTAGATAGCAGGCTAATACAAATAAGTCGTCTTAGCAGCGAGATGATTGACAGTAACCCGTTTGCGGGAGCGAATAAGAGTGGGACGTTGGAAAAAATCAAACAAAGGATGCGATCGCACATCGGCAAAGAATCTGCAAAACAGTCCTTCGCTACTTTTTGGAGTCAGCAGCACTTATCACAAAATGGCTGGGATAAAGAAATTAATTTTTTTAACAAAAGCATCCGCCCATTGATCGCCAGTAACTACTACCGCCAAATCGGGGAAAATGGCGATTTTATTGATCAATTCTGGATTATTGACTTACCGTTTGTGATTTTATTTGGCGTAGAATTGCTGGGGCGCACCTTCTTGCTCAAACGCCAACATCCTGGTTTTAGCTGGTTAGAAGCACTATTGTGGCGTTGGTACGATTTATTTTTACTAATACCATTTTGGCGAGAGTTGCGAATTATACCTGTATTAATTCGCCTCGATCAAGCACAGTTATTGAATCTGCATCCAGTACGAAAGCAAATCAATCAGGGGATTGTCGCTAATTTTGCCGAAGAACTCACAGAAATTGTCGTAGTGAGAGTGATTAATCAGGTTCAGGGTTCAATTCAACGGGGTGAATTAACGACCTGGCTCTCACAACAAGAAAATTTACGTCCCTACATAGATATTAATAATGTGAATGAAGTGGAGGCGATCGCAGGTCTTTTAATAAAAACAATTGTCTACCAAGTGCTACCTGATATCCAACCTGCGATCATTGCCATTCTGCGCCACAACATCGAAACCGTCTTCCATCAAGTCCCCGTCTACCGCAACCTCCAGAACCTCCCTGGCGTGGGACAGGCCCAAACCCAGTTAAGCGAACAACTGGCGACCCAAATCACAACTAATCTTTATAAAACTTTAGTTAGCGCTGTTGAAGACCCTGTAGGAGCAAAACTCACCAGTCAACTAGTAGAAAGCTTCACCAAGGTATTGGGATCTCAAATCAAGGAAAAACATGTACTCTCAGAAATTCAGAGTTTACTTTTTGACTTCTTAGAGGAAATCAAACTCAACTACGTCCAGCGTTTATCCCAAGAAGACATAGACCAAATTATCGAGCAAACCCGGCAGCTACGAACACAAGTATCAGTTCCCGTGGTAGTAGATAAAGGCACTACTCTCCCAAAAATACGGGAAGGGTAGGGAGAGCAGAGGGGCAGGGGAGATGAGGGGACAAGAAGAATAACCAATGCCCAATGCCCAATTCCCAATACACGACTATAAAAGAAATGCGCTAAACTCGAATTAGGCGAATCATCATTTGGTTCGTCACAAGACTTCTTGGAAGATATACCTATCGCAGGAAGTGGGTCGATGCCCACTTTTTTTATTGAATTCTCTCATGGCTCATCCTTTAGTTCCACAAATTATTGATTTGGCGACACCAGTGGCAGAAGAACTGGGATTGGAAGTGGTTGGCGTGGTTTTTCATACCAACCAAAGTCCACCGGTCTTGCGGGTAGACATTCGCAATCCTGAGCAAGACACTGGGTTGAACGATTGTGAGAGGATGAGCCGTGCTTTAGAAGCCTGCTTAGATGCTGCGGAAATCGTTCCAGATACATACGTTTTGGAAGTGTCTAGTCCTGGTATTTCGCGGCAACTGGTAACAGACAGGGAATTTATTTCCTTTAAAGGATTTCCTGTCATTATCTCCACAACGCCCCCCTACGACGGACAACAAGAGTGGATTGGTCAGTTGATTCGTCGGGATGAGACAGCACTTTACTTAAATCAAAAAGGTCGTGTAGTCGAAATTCCCCGCTCCCTAATTACTAAGGTGCAGTTAGACGAGCGCCGATAAACAAAGGGCTATGGCTCAAGAGTTAGAAACTAGAGCACCTTAGAGCTGATTCGTAAAGAAAATCTTAAGGATACTCAGATCGTTACGAGGTCTGAGTTTCAGCGAATAAGTGCTTTATTGGCTAAAATTCCTGAAACCCTTACAAGACAAGTACTTTACTTGAGTTTACAAATTAGCTCTTAGCTCAAGGCTAGAGATTAGGAACTAAGGGCTAAAGGTTAGAGGCTAGGGCTAGAGGTTAGAGATTAGTTTAAAGCTATTCTCTAATCCCTGGCTCTAGTGCGTAGTTTTCAGTCCCTAGCCTCCAGTCCCCACTCACTAGAGATGCGATTAATCGCGTCTCTTCCCACTCCCTAATTTTTAAAGGAGATTGCTTATGTCAATGGTTACTTTATCTGGATTAAAAGAACTAATTGAAAGTATAAGTCGCGAACGGAATTTACCCCGGCTTGCAGTTCAATCAGCGATTAGAGAAGCACTACTTAAAGGCTATGAACGTTATCGCCGCGCCCAAAATTTAGAGCGCAAACAGTTTGACGAAGATTATTTTGAAAATTTTGAAGTAGAACTCGATATTGAAGGAGAAGGATTTCGCGTTCTTTCTACCAAAACTATTGTCGAAGAAGTAGATAACACAGACCACCAAATTTCTCTAGACGAAGTTCAACAAGTTGCTCCCGAAGCGCAGTTAGGGGACTCTGTAGTGCTGGATGTTACCCCCGACCAAGGAGAATTTGGCCGGATGGCGGCGATGCAAACTAAGCAAGTATTGGCGCAAAAATTACGGGATCAACAGCGCCAGATGGTGCAAGAAGAGTTCCAAGATTTAGAAGGAACTGTGCTCCAAGCAAGAGTCCTGCGGTTTGAGCGGCAATCAGTGGTTCTAGCAGTTAGCAGCGGCTTTGGTCAGCCAGAAGTAGAAGCCGAATTACCGAAGCGGGAACAGCTGCCCAACGATAATTATCGGGCAAATGCCACCTTCAAGGTCTATCTCAAAAAAGTTTCCCAAGGTCAGCAACGAGGGCCACAGTTGCTTGTGTCTCGCGCTGATGCTGGTTTGGTAGTTTATCTTTTCGCCAATGAAGTCCCAGAAATTGAAGATGAAGTGGTACGGATTGTTGCCGTAGCTAGGGAGGCAAACCCCCCTTCCCGTTATGTTGGCCCCCGAACTAAAATAGCAGTAGATACTCTTGATCGCGATGTAGACCCAGTAGGCGCTTGTATCGGAGCCAGGGGATCACGAATTCAAGTGGTAGTCAACGAATTACGCGGTGAAAAAATAGATGTAATTCGCTGGTCGCCAGACCCAGCAACATACATAGCTAATGCCTTAAGTCCAGCACGGGTAGATGAAGTACGCTTGATGGATCCAGAATCACGGCAAACTCACGTACTTGTAGCTGAAGATCAATTGAGTTTGGCCATTGGTAAAGAAGGGCAAAACGTCCGTCTGGCAGCCCGTCTGACTGGTTGGAAAATAGACATTAAAGACAAAGCTAAATATGACTATGCAGCAGAGGATACCAAGTTTGCAGCCGTCAGAACAAAATATCAATCAGAGGAATCAGACGAAGACGATCTTGAATATGAAGAAGAATTTGAGGATGAAAATCAGAACGAACTAGAAGAAGATAGTTTTGATAATAACGATGATGAATAATTGATTAATTTTGTAAAGTTTTGGTACTGTAGATTGTAATCTCAGTCTCAAGGACAATTTTCTCAAAAGCTAGTTGGTATAAGTAAAAAATAGTAATAATAAACTTCTTTTTACTTCCATTATGCTGGGCTGAGATCGCAAAGAACCGATGAAACCAAATTATCGGCGCTGTATTAGCTGCCGTAAAGTAGGCTCAAAAGATCAGTTTTGGCGGATTGTCCGCGTCTTTCCATCGGGAAAGGTACAATTGGATCAGGGCATGGGGCGTTCTGCCTATATTTGTCCAGAAACGAGTTGCTTACAAGCGGCTCAAAAAAAAAATCGACTAGGGCGATCGCTACATGCATCAGTGCCAGAAGCACTGTACCAAAGCTTGTCGCAACGTCTAGCCCGCAGTAATACCCAAAACCAAATTTAGTTGGAACAACTTTGTGGCGTAATCATTAGAGGAATTGTGTCGAAAGCCGAAGTCGCGCTTTCATCACCCCCTGTTGATCGTTAAGGTTAGTGCCAAAATAGTAAATGGGTGGAAAAGGCATTCGGTTCTCTAATAATCAAAAGGGACGAGGCCAGATTCCCAGAATCAAGATGTAATCGATTGTGTTGTGGAAGACTCAGAATCAACAAAACAAGAAACTACAAAATGGCAACCTGGTAGCGCTCAGGCGCAGTTCGGCGTCAAGGGTTCCTATAAAAATCTTTTATTTAAGAAATTTTTATGGGTATCCCTCAACCATCATTCCTGGTGGGGATGCCACTATTAAACCGAAACATCTCTCTTTCCTGATTGGAGGCACCGGCAAAAACTGAACGGCAGTCTAAAAACAGTAATCCAAGGATGGAGATGTCGCAAACCAGGCAACCATCCGCTAAAACTGTAAATTAAAGGGGAAGAGTGGATGAACAACGGCAAAGTTAGAATTTATGAATTATCAAAGGAATTGAATTTGGATAACAAAGAGCTACTAGCAATTTGCGACCAGCTCGATATTGCGGTCAAAAGCCATAGCAGCACGATCTCAGAATCCGAGGCAGAAAACATCCGGGCGGCAGCAGAAAAGCTTGCAACTACGAATGTGTCAGCCAAAAAGGAACTAGGTACAACTAGCCATAAGCCAAATTCACCACCCAACGGCGGACCTTCGCGACCTGCTGCACCCCACAAACAGCAAATTTTGGAAATACGCAAACCCAAAATATTGAGAAATACTACTCCCAACGCCCCAGAGGCGTCACTTGCTAACAATACCCAAGCTGCCTTGTCTGAAGCTAATCCTCCCTCTCCTCCACGGCCTTTCGCTACACCAGTCTCACCCCAGAAACCGGCAGCACCAACTCGACCTGTGCCCCGGACTCAATCTGAGACTCAAGAGCAACCTCCGATCGCTGACTTGGAACAAACGCCTAATCCAAATCCAGCACCGGAAAAAATAGCATCCCAAAAACCAGAAAAAACAGTTTCACTGAGGCCAAAATCGGAAAAACCGATCAAACCGCAACTAGTTGCTCCTCCAGCCAGACCTGCGGCGGAAGAAGCCCAGGTGGTAGATGAGCCGCCAGTATCTCAGGCAGATAAACCGATCCTCAAACGCGACCAACGGTTACGGCCCGCAGAAGGTGATCGCGAGCAAATTAAGCCAAGAGTCGCGAAACTGCCAACAGACCAGTCTCCACCAGGTGCGCCACAAAGGACAAGTCGTCCTACTCCCGCACCCAGCAGACCAGAGCAGAGGGGTAACAGACCATCTGCACCATCACAACTGGGAGAGGGACAAAGACCCAGACCGGCACGTCCAGGTGAAGCAGTAGCAGCCGCAATGCCGATCGCTACTCCACCCAGACAGATGTCAGGCATAGCGAGCAAATCTCAAGGATTGGGTGATGAACCAGTCACACCAGATCTCCTCGATTTGAAACGCCCAAGTCCGCCTCGACCAACCAAAGGTGGCAAAAAGTGGGTAGAAGAGGAAATAATCGACGAAGTTAAAGAGAAGGCAAAAGCTGGCGTCAAAGGCAAGCGGATCAAACCCATACTTGATGATGAGTTTGAAGAAGATTTGCTGGATGATGACGATATAGATTCACCAGCCACAGTCCAAGTCAGCCTTTCTATTGCTCGTCCTCCCAAACCGAAAGCGACTCGACCTGTACAGATGCCAGGTGCAACCCTTGCTAGCGCCCCAACTGCAAGAGCCAGAAAGTCTGGTTCCAGGTCTGGTTCCAAATCTGGTTCTGGGCGCGACCATCAGCAAAACCGTCGCCAAGAAGCCGAAACAAAACGCGATCGCCCCGAAAAAGTGACGATCACAGGGCCATTGACTGTGCAAGAACTGTCTGACGTATTAGGCGTTGCCGATACAGAGATTGTCAAAATCCTGTTCCTGAAAGGGATGGCAGTGAGTATCACTCAAAATCTAGATATTCCCACAATTACCCTGGTAGGAAAAGAACTAGAAATAGAAGTTGAAACCGTCGAACGAGAAGCAGAAGCTCGGAAAATCACGGAAATGGTCGGTGCAGAAGACCTAGAATATCTCCACCGCCGTCCGCCAGTCGTGACAATTATGGGTCACGTAGACCACGGTAAAACAACTCTGCTCGACTCAATTCGTAAAACCAAAGTGGCTGCCGGCGAAGCTGGTGGTATCACTCAACACATTGGCGCATACCATGTAGATTTGGAACATGAGGGCAAACCTCAGCAGATAGTCTTCCTGGATACTCCTGGTCACGAAGCCTTTACAGCTATGCGGGCACGAGGAGCGCGGGTAACAGACATTGCCGTGTTAGTAGTAGCTGCTGATGATGGTGTCCGTCCCCAAACCATTGAAGCCATTAGTCATGCCCAAGCTGCGGGAGTGCCAATTGTTGTTGCAATCAACAAAATTGACAAAGAAGGGGCACAGCCAGAGCGGGTTAAACAAGAACTGACCCAGTATGGTCTGACATCAGAAGACTGGGGCGGTGAGACAATCATGGTTCCTGTGAGCGCCATCAGAGGTGAAAATCTGGATACGCTCTTAGAGATGATTCTCTTAGTAGCAGAGGTTGCAGAACTATCTGCCAACCCTGATCGTAACGCCAAAGGAACTGTCATTGAAGCACATCTGGATAAAGCCAAGGGAGCAGTTGCTACCCTGCTAATTCAGAATGGCACGCTGCATGTGGGAGATATCTTAGTAGCTGGCTCGGCCTTCGGTAAAGTCCGGGCGATGGTGGACGATAGAGGTAAGAGAGTAGACATTGCTTCTCCTTCCTTTGCTGTCGAGGTACTAGGTTTAAGTGATGTGCCAGCAGCCGGCGACGAGTTCGAGGTCTTCCAGAACGAAAAAGAAGCCAGAGCACTCGCTAGCGATCGCGCAGACAGACAACGCCTATCCCGTCTGCTACAAGGACGTGTTACCCTTACAACCCTGTCAGCTCAAGCACAAGAAGGCGAGTTGAAAGAACTCAACTTGATCTTGAAAGGAGACGTACAAGGTTCGGTGGAAGCCATTGTGGGAGCGCTCAAGCAAATCCCGCAAAACGAAGTCCAAATTCGGATGCTGTTGGCTACGGCTGGGGAAATCACCGAGACAGATATCGACTTAGCAGCTGCTAGTAACGCTGTAATTATCGGCTTCAATACCACCTTTGCCAGTGGTGCTAGACAAGCCGCCGATGAAGCGGGTGTCGATGTCCGGGAATACAACGTGATCTACAAACTCCTAGAAGATATCCAAGATGCCTTGGAAGGTCTTTTGGAACCAGAGTTGGTGGAAGAACCCTTGGGTCAAACCGAAGTACGTGCCGTCTTCCCAGTCGGTCGTGGTGCGGTTGCCGGTTGCTACGTTCAATCTGGCAAGCTAGTTCGCAACTGCAAAGTCAGGGTGCGACGTGGCGGTAAGGTGATCTATGAAGGCGTCCTTGACTCCCTAAAACGGATGAAAGAAGATGCTCGTGAGGTGAATGCCGGCTATGAATGCGGTGTCGGCATGGATAAATTCAATGATTGGGTTGAAGGTGACATCATCGAATCCTATCAGATGGTTACGAAGCGCCGCACTCTCACCTTAACGAGATAGTGTTAAGGGTAAAATGGTTAGAAGTTAGGAGTAATAAATTAGGAGTTAGGAGTTAAAGGCTGCTAATTCTTAACTCCTAACTCTTAACTCATAACTTTTTATTATGCATTCATTTCGGTCTGAACCTATTTTGTGGATTCACGTTGCTGGATTGGCAACGTTACCTGTTTTTTTAGTACTCTGCTTATTGTTCCTGTCTGTAGGCGAACCGTTTTTGCCAGTTTGGGTGGAGCTAGTCTTAGTTGCCTCTATTGGTGTTCTCCCCCTGCTATGGATGCAGTTGCGTCGCCCTTTTTATATATTTGCTCTTTTAGGAATAGCCCTAAAGCCAGAAAATCTGACTGAACGGCAGCGAAAAATTCTCTGTTTAATTAATACAAAGTTAAATCGGATACTCGCATTAGTTGCAGCAGTATTATCAGTTTGGGTACTGTGGAATCTTTACCAAATTGCCCCATTAGTAGCAAATTCAGCTAAATTTCTTCCACAATGGCGTAGCCTTGCATTAGTGCTTGCGGGATTAGCCTTTTTGGGCAGCAATCTATTTTTACAAATACCTGTGAGTGTAATGCGAGTTTTGGTGATTAATGAGACAGAATTCGCTGGCATCGAGCCATTATCTTTAGAAAAGATTAAGCAAGATTTCACCATTTTAGGAGTGCGGGTTAATCAAATCGTGCCCCGATTATTGCAATCCTTATTTAGGATAAATACAGATTCGTAATAGTCCCTAAAGTGTATTACAGCGGATTTCAAGTTGGTAAGGTACACCAGCTAAGTCTGTTACCCATGTATAAAGCGTGTTTTACTCCTGAATTCTGCTGTATTTGACTTTAAAGGACTAGATAGAAAAGCAAGGGGAGGCAGGGGGTAAAGGAGCAGAGGAGAATAAATAACCAATGCCTAATGCCCAATGCCCAGTTACCGTTGAAGTTTGAAATAAAGGAATAAAGAACTATGGCTCAAATTCCAGCTTCTAGCGATCGCCAATTTTCTGCCGATACTGAAATTTGGTATAGCCTCAAATGTGCGATCTCCACTAGTTCAGGTTTTCAACGTTGGCAACTAGAACGCGATGCTCAATTAGAGGGAATTCGCTTGGAACATCAGGTACAACGGTATTTAAGAGAAACTTTAGAAACTTTAGCTTACTAAAGACCAAATAAATCTTGTAGGTTTGTTTGCAAGCGGCGGAGTTGACGGTATGCCCTCTCCAAGCGATCACCATCAACTTCCACTTCATTGGTAAAATAATTCTTAATAATTTCAATCAACGATACTTGCCTGTCTTGACTAGCAGAAAGTACCAAAGGGGCTCGTAAAGCCTGCCGATTTGCTCTTTGAGACGGTGTAGAAATAACCTGAATAATTTGAGCCAAAATAATATTACCAATCTGGCTATTTAGCACTCTATCTAAAAATACAAGGTTTACCTTCATTGGCTTTGTTAAATACTGACGAATGGCTTTGGGGTCTTGTCGCGCCAAAGCTAAATTCACTCTTAATGAACGTGAGAGTTCACCTGTTTGGGCAAAGATGGATAGTTCCTCTACAGAAAGTGATTCACGGAAGATACCATACTTCAGTACTACTCGTTCCGCAGCAAAGGCAGGAGTGGACAAAAATAGAAGACAGATACTACCTACTAAAATTAAGGCGTGACGCATCCCCAAAAAATTAAAACACATTTCTCGCAATTTCCAATAGGTTTGCTTTACCTGCGATCGTATTTCAGCAGAATTAGTTGTGGCATCTAGCTTTAGGGAATACTAAAAATCGCCTCATCCCCTTAGTGCCTATAAGAAAATTTTCTGAATCACACAAGATTAGGACTTACGCAAAAAACCTCTCTAACTCTTATTCCCCTATGTCCTTTGTGGTTTTATTTTCCGTGATTTGTGCGTAAGTCCTAAATATAACTAATGTATAAGTTCTATGATCTATCTAAGGAATTTAGCTGAATCAGTGCTAATCATCCAGTATAGTTTGCATGGGTTTTACAGCAGCCACAAAACTGCTACCTTTAACCTTGTTCGACATACCGTAATTCAGCACATCACAGACGGAAAAAATGAAATATCGGGGTTCTCATATTTCTCTAGCGAAAAATTTTCGCCTTCTCTCTAGCAGTCATCTCAAATCTACTTTGCACGTAGGAGCCGGACTAACGGCAATGCTTGTTATTTCTAGTGGCTCAATACTAGTACAGGGTAAGGTTAATGCTGGTGCGAATTACCCAGAAAGTATCGCCCCAACTCGCACAGCGCAAGCTCCTGCAACTGCCGCAGCGATTTACGTTAATCCAGCAACTGGTGCAGATAGGGCTGGTGCTGGTGCCACTTCAGCTGCACCCTACAAAAGTATCAGTTTCGCTCTCAGTCAAGCCCAACCAGGTGCAGTGATTCAATTAGCACCTGGGAACTATAACCAGGAAAGTGGTGAGACCTTCCCACTGTTACTTAAACCAGGGGTGACACTGCGGGGTGATGAAGCTACTAAAGGTCAGGCGATATTAATTACTGGTGGAGGTTTCTACACTAGTCGCACCTTTGCTAGACAAGACATTACTATCCTGGCCGACCAAGATACCACGATCACTGGTGTCACTGTCACCAACCCGAATAGCCGGGGTACGGCTGTATGGGTGGAGTCAACTAATCCCATTATCAAAAACAGTACTTTTACTAACAGTGTCAGAGAGGGTGTTTTTGTCACGGGTACAGGCAATCCTAAAATTGAAAGTAACCTCTTTGTGCAAAACAAAGGGAATGGGATTTCAATTGCTAGAGCTGCCCAAGGAGAAATCCGGAATAACTTATTTCAGGATACTGGTTTTGGTCTTGCGATCGGTGGCACTTCCACACCTCTAGTTGTAGAAAACCAAATTATCGAAAACCAAGATGGTCTTTTTATCTCAGAGTCAGCCAAGCCTGTATTGCGTAAGAATGTCATTCAAAACAATAAACGGGATGGAGTAGTAGCGACTGTTAACGCTTCACCCGACCTTGGCACTAACGAAAATCCTGGTGGCAATCTTATCCGCAATAACACTCGTTATGATGTGAACAACGCCACTAAGACCAGTAAAATTGTCGCTGTTGGCAACGATATCGATCAGAAAAAGATTTTTGGCTCAGTAGATTTTGTTGCCGCCAGTGTTGATGTACCGCCTGGAGGGCCTGTTGCCTTTAAGGATGTGCCAGCAAATTACTGGGCAAAAACCTACATCGAAGCTTTAGCCTCCCAAAATATTATTGCTGGTTTTCCTGATGGCAGCTTTAAACCCAATGAACCTGTAACTCGCGCTCAATTCGCCACTATTGTCACTAAAGCCCTAACGCCACCAAGTAAACGCCCAGCAATTAAATTTAAGGATGTAGCAAGCAATTTCTGGGCTTACGCTGCTATTCAATCTGCTTACCAGAGTCAATTTGTTTCTGGTTATCCCGATGGCACTTTTAAGCCACAGCAGCAAATTCCCAGAGTACAAGCGTTAGTCGCTTTAGCTAATGGTTTGGGCTTAACTGCGAATAATCAGAATATTCTTTCCTTTTACACCGATGCAGCCCAGATTCCTAATTATGCGATCGCTCCTGTTGCCGCGGCAACTGCACGACAACTAGTAATCAACTATCCCACAGTGAAGCAACTCAATCCTAATCGTCAGGCAACTAGAGCCGAGATTGCTGCCTTTGTTTACCAGGCACTTGTCAATGCTGGACGTGCCCAACCCATTCCTTCATCCTATTTGGTAACTGTTCAGTAAATACCTAGTTAGCAAATTGAAAGCGCCAGACTAACAAATTATTAGTCTGGCGCTTCCAATTAATGTGAATTTTTTAAATTTAGGGGTTTTTAAACATAAAAATTGGGGTCTTTAAACATGGCTGACCCCATTTGAATGTGATTGGGTTTATGGTCAGGGTCTTTATATTGGCTGACCCCGTTTCAATGATTTCTATCTTCTCAGAAATTCTTGCTTTTTAGGATTTCCTAATAATTTTTTTATTTTTTCTTTCTTAATATTTTAATCTTCATAAAAGCATTAATAAATTTGAAGAATATAAAGATATATCAAAATAAAGTAGTCAAAAATTAACTAGCTAAAATTTCTCCCTTCAGGAATTAGAATTTTTACCCGATTGGGAGCGTTGTTGCCGACGCTGTTCCCAGCGCCAGAGGAACGCCATTAAGGCAACTATTCCTAATTGGAGAGCTAAACTTGGCATTGCACTCTCAACATTGCGTCCGGCAAGCACTTGGAAGAAAAAGACGAATGCACCAAGTGAGCCAGAAGCACCGAAAGCAATGTAGAAAAATTGTCGTAACCCGCGATAAGGAGCGGCTATTTCTGCTTTGAGGCTGGCATACTGTTCAGGATTAAGCCGATTTTTAGGATTTTGATCTACCATGATTAAATCATGTTATACTCTTAGATTGTGTACGCCGATGTGGCTCAGTGGTAGAGCAGCTGATTCGTAATCAGCAGGCCGTGGGTTCAAATCCCATCATCGGCTTTAATTAAACTATTCTTCAATATTAGAGTTTGACATAAATCAAGCATCTAGCCAAATGGGTGTCAAAAAAATGTCTACGGCGGCAACTACGCACCATACTTCTACAATCCAGCGCCGCAAATCGTTGCATCAACAATCTAACCTTCTGTCATAACTGCTGCTCTTTTTTGTTGGCGTTTCAGCACTCTTAGCGCACCAGAAGCACCAAGAGCGAAAATGCCCAAGTTGATCGCAGGTTCAGGCGCAGACTTAGCCTCAATCGCTGCTAGTGTAGTATCTGCTACTAACTTATGAACGCCTGTTGTTGGATGCACGGAGTCAAAGAACAAATAATTGTTTGGTTGAGAACATACGCTTGTGATTGTCTGTAAATTCCCTACTACGCAAGGGTTAGCCACATCTTTAAACCCAAATGTCCCTGGATTTGCTTGTACTTGATTAAATAGGGAAAACACATCCACAGAAATCAGATTCAGGTTAGAGTTATTGCTAAATTTGTCTAGTTTTTCTGCTAATCTCGTGTTATGGTCATTTGTCAAACTAGTCAAATTGCTAGATAGACCTGTCGCAAATGCAAATGGAATCTTGCCCAAATCAGGCAAGTTAAAGACTAAAATATTTTTTGCGCCAGATGCAGCAAGTAACCCTACTGCATCTGATAAATTCTGGACTGTTTGAGCCGCATTGGTAGCTTGACCAAACACATAATCATTTGCACCTCCCCAAACAGCATAGAGGGCATTTGGATCAAGCTTCTGATTAGCTTGTAGAATAGGTTGCGTCAACAAACCAACTTGCTCTAGTATTCCCGCTAAAGGTGCATTAGGAACAACAGCATTACCTTGACCAGAACTAGCACCGCCCACAGCAAAGTTAATACCTTGATTGGGAATAGTAGTATTTAAAGTAATGTATGGAGAGGGTTGTAATCCTAGCTGATCTCCAAGGTAGTCTACCCACACCTGATCATTGGAAAAACGACCTTGAAAGTAGGGTGGATCTTGGGGAATGGCTGTTGTCGGAGCAACTAAACCGCCAGTAGTAGCGAAAACATTGCCAGTATCAGAAAGACTGTCGCCAAATACATAAAATTTGGTAAAACTCGCAGCACTCGCTTTGGTCGGCAACATCAAAGATAAGAGAACAAATCCTGCTGCTACAGCTTGTTTTTTCATATTTTTTTTACCCGTGATATTTTTTAATTTGTTTAAAAGTAATCAAAGGGCAATAGTCTGACGACTTATCTTTTGACTTATATCATGTTCGCTTGATTACTTATTAAACCCGAAGAACCCCACCCCGCCAAAGCTACGCTTCGTCTCCCCTCCCGAAGAGCGGGGAGGCAGGGTGGTTTCATACGAAAAAAGAAAAATACATAAGTCTTGATTTCTCGTTTTGTGTCCAACCTTTTTCCCTCTCTCCAAACCTCTCCCCCACGGGGGGAGAGGCTTTGAAACCCAGTTTTATGTTTTTCTCTGGTTGTATGAAATCACCCTGCCTCCCGAAGAGCGGGGAGGGGATTAAGGGGAGCCAGTGCGGTCTTGGGGTCTCCCCAAGTGGAGCATCTGGCGTGTGGGGTGCAATGACTGTGGAAATCATAACTAATTATGCGAACATGATATTACTTCAAAACTAAGTACGCCTATTGAGTTAACTTACGTTGTTTTACTTAACTATGCACCAAAAATTCATTAAACACGGGTAAAAACGCTGAAAATACCTAGATTTACATTTTCTTGATAAAAAATAGTTATTTCACAAAGAAATGGCAAATTTTACCACCTTTTAGAAGGTAATTGCTCACTTTTATGATACCGATAGACTAACCGCCTTTTAATTTCAAAGCCTCAGTAGCCGAAACACCCTCACCCTGACTACCGAAATACCACAAAGCCGTAGCAGCCTCAGCACGAGTTACTGGTTTTTTGGGTTGAAACAGAGTCGTATAACCAAACACCCGCCGAATATTCGATTGTTCGCCATTTTGGTAATCAGCCAACACTGCTTTTAAAGCCTTCGGCTCAATTCGCGCTGCGTCTTGGAAACCCCAGGTTTGTTTGACCGAATCTAAGTTAGCAGAGGGTAAAGCTTGGCGAGTATCTAGGGGTAATTTCCACAGCAGCAACTGTTCCCGCGTTAGAGGTGCATCAGGACGAAATGAAACTACTGTAGAATCTCCAGATAATGGACTGGGAATTAACCCAGCTTCAGCTAATCCCTGAATTGCTGGGAAATCAGGGTCTTGTGCTGACACATCACTAAAAGCTGGTTGAGTACTTTCTGATGCCAAGCGAATCTGTTTAGCTGGATTGTTGGTATACACAGCATTGTTAGCAGCGATTAGCCAACGGGCATATTCCCGATGTGTAACGGTTTTACTGGGTTCAAACTGATTAGTTGTAGTAGTGGAGTTGCTCTTAGTTGTCTTTGCTTCTATAGATAAAACACCTAATGCAGCCAAGTCTTGGATATGTTGCCGCCATTCTTGTGGTGCCTTGTTCAGATCGTTGAATACCTGAGATTTAGGGGTGGCTGTAGGGATTGTTTGGTTATTAGCTGTGCTTGGTGGCTGTGCTGCCAAGTTTGTGGGTGGTACTGGGCCAATGAACTGTGAACTTCCCGGTTGAGGAACAGCGTTAGCAGTTTCGTTAGGATTTGTAGTTGAAGTAGATTGTGCTGTTGCTGTACTATCCGGTACGTAATCAATCAGTAATTCAGTGGCTGTTTGGGGTTGATTAGGTGTGGCGTTAGTAACTGATTTGGGCTGAATGGAAACCTTCAACAGCAAATCGTTGCGACGTGCCTCAAAAGCTCCTCCTGTATCATCTGTTGGCTGTTGCAAAATCTGCCAGTTATTTGTTTGAAACTGGCTGCGATAAAAACTAGCAATAAAATTACTGGGGTCAGAACTTAACCAACGAGTTGAGATTTTGTTTTCTGAGCCGCTAGCAGGTGTAACTTCCTGTAGTTTGGCATTGGAATATAAGGGGATATCTTTAGGAAAATCAGATGGTAACTGAACTGCTGATTCATTTTGCTGTGCTTGCGGTTGATTATCTTGGGATTCTCCAAAGACAACTTGATCGCTTTGCAGTTTCGGATCTGCCGCCAAAGATTGCTCAAGGTTTTTGGCGACTGGGCTATTAGCACAGGCTGTTAACGAAGTGAGTATAGCAGCCCAAATTAGAAATACAGCTGGACGTTTACAGGGAAGCACAGGAAATCACAAATTGAGTTTCAATTCCTACCCTAGCGCAGACTGTCCATTAAATGGAAATGGGGTATGGAGCATGGAGAAGAGACAAGGTAGACAAGGAAGAGGGGGTAGACAGCTCAATAATTCTCCCTTATCCCCTCGTCTCCCTGTTATCTTCTGATTCTCTATATCACCAAAAGACACTACCGACTCACTACGTCTTCTTCGTAAATGTCTATGTTGATGATATCTTCAAAAATGAGTAAACGGTAGCAAAAGCTACCGTATTGTCTTCGTTTTACAGCCATTAGGTTTTGATAATTCCTATGCTTATTTATAGAGTTCCCTAAAATTCTGGAAAACTAACATTTTTGGGAAAAAACATAAATAAACCTGAAATCCTTGATATATAAGAGTTTTATGATTTGGAAGTTCGTAATAAGGACTTTAGTATTTAGATGAGGGCTAGAGCCTCCGACTACAAACCGATCTATACTAGATTGTGAACCAATTTTTCAGATAGTTATCTAAACATCCAAGTTGTAGAGCAGATAACTGATTGATAACTGCTCAAAAAACAGTTTTGCTAGCAAAAGCTTGAATCTACTTACCAGATGCACTAGTTGTAATGCGATGCCTACGGTGGGCACAACCTACGCCAAGCAACTGAAGTGATAGACTAAGAATAAAGTCCCCCTTAGCCTCACCCAAAGAGGGGAATAAATCGAGTTAACTAACACTGGCTGAAAAGCGATTCTGGAAATTATTCATCTGACGATGGTAAGGTGAGTAAGGCAATCTCTGGAAAATGCCAATGTGAAGCAATTCCAGGAAATTAGCGTAAGTTCGTTCTTATTGGCGACTGGGATAAATAGGTAAAGCAGTCAAGAGTCGCAGCAGTTTCCCTAGTATTTCTAAATTGATTTTCTAGAGAAAGTGCTACTTGTGCTGTAGTCAAGAGTTTCTTGACAGCCTCGAAAGCAGTGAGTGCTTCGTCTAAAAGTGCGTAGTTTACCGTCGTAGGCATCGCCTCTATGTTATCCAAAACTTTCCCTCAATCGACCCATCCCCTGTTATTCTGGGATAGGGCTGTAGTTCTTCTAGGAAAGCTGGAAGGTGCGCTTCGCAAGTTATAGAAGTAGTACATAGTTATCTATGGCTGTTTTTCCAATCCTAGTTAATTATTGGCTTGAGGCGAAAAAGACACTTCATCAAATGCACTGGCGGTTGAAAAAAACCTCTACAAACTTGGTCTGAACAGTTAACAGCTTCCTGATAGATTAGATACAATTAGCATCTGTGTTTTCTTGGGCGATCGCTTACTGAAAGCGAGTACTCAAATTGACATGGTGCTGCACTAGCCGATTTGACATAGCATTAAACCTTTCACCTGGTGGCTCTGGCGAAAATTTTTGATTCAGGGCAAATTAAGACTTATATTCAAGGGGCTTGGGTGTTTCTTGGAGATAAAGTTAACCAAACGAGAGCAAAAGGCTGAATAAGATATGTCTGATGTCAAAAATGCAGATCGGATAGGAGAATGAAAATCTAAAATAGATATTAAGAAGAAAAAACAACGACCATCGACAACCGTCAGTCCTTTTTACTTTCTGTAAAGCGTCACCGGGTTGTTACCAGTGCTGAAACACGATTACATGCAAGTTTCCCAGGATCAGCCTATTTATTCTGAAGCTCCACTCCAGCTGTTACTGTTTGTCGATGGACGCCCCAAGTCCCGCCAACAGGTGCAGCGAATACGTGCTTACTTAAAAGAATTGCAGGCTGAGTATAGTTTTGAACTTCAAACTATTGATGTTGGTCAACAACCTTACTTAGCAGAACACTTTAAATTGGTAGCAACGCCAGCTTTAATCAAAATTCACCCGGAACCACGACAGGTTTTGGCTGGGAGTAATATCATAGCGCAATTGAAAAACTGGTGGCCTCGCTGGCAAGCCGCTGTAGACGCCTATTTGAAATTACAGGAAGACTTACAAGAACGGATAGACGATAATGCTAGGGTGACATCACCCAAATCCACTATCCGTTCAGTTGCTGTTTCTGCCGAACTCATCCGACTCTCAGACGAAATTTTTCGCTTAAAACAAGAAAAAGATAACCTCCAAGAGCAGCTACAGTTTAAAGATCGGGTGATTGGGATGCTGGCACACGATCTCCGCAATCCCCTAACAGCCGCAGCGATCGCCATCGAAACTCTCCAATCTAACTACAATTTAGAGACAGGACAATTTCAGCGCCTCAAACCATCCTTGACAGCGCATCTATTAAAACAAGCCCGTAATCAAACGAAGATCATTGATCGGATGATTGCCGACCTTTTGCAGGTAGGTCGTGGCAAAGATACAGAATTTCCTATCTTACCACAAAAAGTACAGCTAGGTAAACTGTGCTTAAATGTACTAGAAGAATTGTGCGATCGCTACACCGCCAAATCCCAAGAGGTCGAAACAGATATTCCCAACGACTTACCTTATGTATATGCTGACCCAGAACGCATCCGGCAAGTCCTAGTAAATTTATTAGATAATGCCATCAAATACACCCCAGAAGGTGGCAAGATTAGCATCGCCGGATTGCACCGCACTACTCAAAAAGTTCAGTTTAGTATTGGCGATACTGGGCCTGGTATTCCTGTAGAGAATCGCGATCGCATCTTTGAAAACCACTTCCGCCTGCAACGGGATGAAGGTACAGAAGGTTACGGCATTGGTCTTTGTCTATGCCAACGCATCGTTCTGGCACACTATGGTCAAATTTGGGTGGATTCTGCCCCCAATAACGGAGCATGGTTTCACTTCACACTGCCAGTTTATCCTTCTTAGGTAATGGGTATTGACAAATGACCAATGACAAATGACAAATGACAATTAAGAACTTGAGACAAAGCGATCGCGTCCCCCGGCCTTTGCTTGGTAGAGTGCTTTATCTGCCAGCACGATCAACTCTGAAGGTGAAGATTCCCAAGTCGGGACAACAGTTGCCACCCCCATGCTGAGAGTGACGTGCTGACTCACCGCAGAACCGTCATGAACAATTTGCAAATCTTTGATTCCCGTTTGAATTGCGGCGGCAACGTGAAGTGCGCCAGATGCAGGAGTGTATGGCATAATTACAGCAAATTCTTCGCCACCATAACGCGCTACTAAATCCTGATGTTTTTGTGCCTTAAGGCTTAAGACAGCACCCACCTTTTGTAAACATACATCCCCTGCCGGATGGCCATATTTATCATTATAAAATTTAAAAAAGTCGATATCACACAAAATCATTGACAAGGGAAATCCCTCTTGTGCAAGATTAATCCATTGAGTATTGAGATAATCGTCAAAGCGGCGACGATTAGCCAACTCAGTTAAGCCATCTACATTTGCAAGGTGATGCAAAGCTTCGTTTGCCGCCTCTAACTGTTTGTACACTTGTGCTTGCTGTAGCAGTCGGCGCAACCGCTGGCGTAATACAGGCCAGTGAATTGGCTTAGTAACATAATCAGTCGCTCCCGCTTCAAAAGCACGGTTTACAGATTCCTCATCGTCCAAGCATGTGATCATCAAGATGGGAGTGCGCTCCCATATTTTGGAGATAACCGTATTGTTAAGAGTCGAGTCAGTATCAAAGGTGGCAAGGGCTGAGATTAAATTATTCCTGGCAATTTGGAGCAAGTGCTTACAGCAAGTAAAGCCATCCATCACAGGCATTACAGCATCTAGCAAAACTATATCCGGTTTGATAGTCTCGTAAGCATCTAAACATTGCTTACCATCATTAACCTCGACCACTCGATAACCTTCTTGTTCCATTGCTTTACGCAACAATACCCGGATGGTCTTGTCATCATCAGCCACTAGAATCAGTGGTGGTTGCTTAGAAACAGAAAATGGGCTTATGCCTGACATGAGTTGCCTTCCACTTGCGGGACTATCCTGAAAAAGGCCGTGCAACTCAATCGCATAGGAGCGATCACTATTTTCATCAATGCCAGGATTTGCGTCAAAGGTTTGTCTGGCTTGACAATCAACTGTTTTTTGACAATGGACTGCCCAATGTTGTTGGCCCAAGCAAGCGGTAGATAAATAAGTTGCATAGACAATCTGTAATTGGAACACGAAGGCAATTGCTACCTTTTTGTTCAGCGATGGTTATGGGAGGAAATGTTACTTTTATATTTCCCTATTGTTAAAGTCAAATTACGATTTTTTTGAGAATTACAAATACACACCTTAATTCTTTAGTTGTGTAGTTAATTGAGAAACCTAGCGATCCAGAGCAAGGCAATTGCCAAAATACCCTCAGAATATAGTTAATACTAAATACTAATATCACCTGACTGAAATTTATTTAGTCTATCCGACAAGGCTTGCTGAGGTTTAGTATAATTACATAAGATTGAGATAAAACTTAGTGCAAAACTTTATTTTCAAGTGACTTCATAACCATTCCGCTCTAGCCATAAACCGCCCAGAACTCACGTTGGCTAAACAAACAAGCAAAAGCTCTTACAAAAACCATCCAAACCTATTGACATTCGCTAAATCTTAAAAATGCCAGACCCATTAATGTACCAGCAGGATAATTTTGTTGTTCTAGAAACAAATCAACCAGAACAATTTATGACACCATCAGAGCTATTAGAAAAGCTCAAAATAACTCTTCAAAAACTCATAACTCAAGATTTACCGCCTGACTTGCAAAAGTTTGATACTGTGGAAACTCAAGCCCAATATTTAATTGACACTAGCTGCGAATTAGATATTGGCCCTGGGAAATATTTACAGTGGTACGCAGTTCGTTTAGAAAAGTAAATTTTTGGTAAGTGCTTGAAAGAATCCTAAAGAAATTTTAAGCAAAAATTGTTGCCCATCTCCCCGACTTATTCAAAAAGTTGGGGAGTTAAATCGTGGTTAAGGGAATTCCCAAAAGAATAATTACTAATTCACAATTCATAGTTAAAGACACTGTACACTAGTCCACACACTCATCAAAATTTAGTGGTCAACAAGAGAATGGAAAGTACAGGAGCCACCACTAATTGTAAATTATGAATTATTAATTATTTTGACTGTTGCAAAAATATGGTCAACAACAAGTCATAAAGGAATGAAGTTTGGGTAACGATAATTTTTGCTTTTGACTATTGACTACTGACTAGTGATTCTTTTTGAGTATTGATTAGCGCTAGCTCAATTGTATTTTCAGATGGCTGCGTTATTTGAATTTCCAATCCAGGACCAAAATAATTGGTCATTTTTTCATGCTTTTTTTGCCACACATCAATTGGTATTAGCGGTGAATCAAATTCTAAAATTAGGGCATAGCTTCCATTAACTTCTGTTTCTCGTAACCCTGTGACTGTTGGACGTTCTTGGTCATTGGGACTCAAACCCAGAAAAGAAAGTGTTGTATCTAGATGAGCATCTTGACCATAGCAATATCGGGTAATGTCTTTGCGAATTTTATTTTGAGTATCAGTTGCTTGCTGCTGGCGCAGTATCAATGTTGACGGTGACGTAGTTTGGGTAAATGGTACTGGCTTAAGTTCATTAGCTTTTAGTGCCAGTCCTCCCAATAATAGAGGAATCCCGTAAAAAAATCCGACAAGATTGAGTGTGGCATTGTTATCAGCATAGGCAATAAAGCCAATGATGGTTAATATGCCACCGATAGTTAGACCGAGTGTTCCCAAAGAGATTTGGCGTAGCATGAGCTTAAATTAGTATAAAGTCTGAATACCTTAGTTTTATTATCATCGGCTATGAGTAACAAATTAGGGAAGAACATTGTCCCCAGGCGCTAGTATTCAACTAATCCTAAATTGCCATATTAAGGCGGTTACAAACCGCACGCCAGTTGCTAAAGAGACGGAAGGGAACACACCAAGAGGGAACAAGTCAGGCATTACATTACCGCCTAAAGCACTGGCTTCGTATAAACGAGACTTTACCCACCTTTGTGTTTGTGGTTTTCAAACACTCAATTTTTCTTTAATCCACATTCGCGCAGTATCCCGTAGGGAAGGCAAGTGACTTTAAGTTGACCATTAAGGGTCTATAGTGTCCCAGAATATTAGATTTTGAGTTAACTTTAAATTTAAAGGTAGTTAAAGATAGGAAAAAAATAATGGATCTACAGACTATAAAAGAACGAATTGTCGCAGTTCAAAGTAAACGCGATTACCTATTAAGCTTACTGGAGCAACCAAACCTGGGAACTTTGAGAATTGACGTAAATCAGGCTTTGGAAGAACTGGATGAACTAATTGACGAATTTACACGCACCATTCCGGGAGAGTAGAAGTTCTCAAAAGTTACGTCGGTTTAACCTCAACTTCAGGCTAGACCGACGTTATTCACTAGTATCATGTCTTCAAATCCCCAGAATTCAACTAAGCCTGAGTTGGCGAAGCAATAATCACTGCATCATTTATCCTGCCACTGAACCATCTCCTGCACCCTGACCTAGCTGCCTAACTAAGGCAATAAGTTCGCTTGTAGGTACATCTTTCTTGCAAACGTTATCAAAGCTAGACATTGCCTTTGTTCCGTGAAAACTTACGTCTTCCACTGAGGAGTAAGCCAGTATCTGGGTGTTCGGAGATATAGCTTTAATGTGACTAGACGCACTCCACCCATCCATGACTGGCATCTGTAAATCTAGAACAATTACGTCAGGATGGCAACGTTTAACCATTTCTATAGCTTCTTCACCATTACTGGCTAAACCTACTACTTGAATATTTTCCTGGCAAGAGAAAACCAATTGTAAGGTTAAGCGAGTCAGCTCGTGGTCATCAACTACTAAAAGACGCAAGGTAGAAAGCTCGCAGGATAACATTAACATTGAGGGGAAAGACAAATTTATTCAGAATAACCTTTCCAGTTTATGAGAACAAGTGCCAGCACTAACTCTATCCTATGGTTGAATAACTTGCGTGAACCTATGATAACAACTGAGACAACTGCTCAAAAAATTCAATTAAAAAAAAGACTAAGTTGAGCTAATTGTCAAGGTATAAGTAACTTATTTTTTAATCAATCAGGTTGGGACTACACCAGTTGAGCGTAATGCCATGTTCATGAGAATTTTTTGTGAATTAGCTTCTGGAGAATCATCATAAGGACGCCGTTGAATGTAAGTACCATCAGCTTGTAATTCCCAAGCTTGGCGATTATCTGCAAGCATAATTCCCATAATTTCTTGCAAATCTTTAGCAATATCTGGGTCTGTTACTGGGGTAATTACTTCGACTCGGCGATCTAGGTTGCGACGCATCCAGTCAGCACTGCCGATATATATCTCCTCCTGTGTATTGTTATGAAAATAATAAATCCGAGAGTGTTCTAAAAAGCGACCGACAATGCTGATGATGCGAATGTTTTCACTAATATCTTTGATTCCTGGGCGTAAACAACAAACACCCCTGATAATTAAGTCGATTTGCACTCCAGCGCGGGAAGCTTCATATAAAGTGGCGATAATTTGCGGATCTACTAGGGAATTCATTTTGGCAACAATCCGTCCAGAAAATCCATTTTGAACATTTTCGATTTCGCGGTGAATTAGTGCCAAAAAGCGATCGCGCATATTTACAGGCGCAACTAGCAACTCTCGGTAAGATTTTTGCAGAGAATATCCGGTTAAGAAATTAAATAGATCTGTGATGTCAGCGCCCAACTCTTCACGGCAACTAAACAATCCCAAATCTGTATACAGTCGTGCTGTTTTAGGGTTATAGTTACCAGTCCCAATATGCACGTAGCGACGTATCCGGTCTTTTTCGCGCCGTACCACCATGACGGTTTTACTATGGGTTTTTAGCCCAACTAAACCATAGACGACATGAACTCCAACTCTTTCTAGGCGTTTTGCCCAGTAAATATTATTCTCCTCATCAAATCGCGCTTTTAATTCCACCAGCACAGATACCTGCTTGCCATTTTCAGCAGCAGCAATTAAAGCGTTGACGATGGGCGAGTCACCAGAAGTCCGGTAAAGGGTCATCTTGATGGCTAACACATTCGAATCGTAGGCAGCATGGGTAATAAAGCGTACTACTGTAGCCGAAAAGGATTGATAAGGATGGTGTACTAGTAAATCCTTTTCCCGAATTACAGCAAAAAAGTCTTTTCCTTCGTCCGTCTCCAGCGCATCTGGGTCTAAACTCGGTTCTCTCAGCCTTTGCAGGCGTAAAGGTACAACAGATTGGCGTGGTGGATCTTTGAGCTCCGGCAATGGCAAGGACATAAAGTACATTAAATCCCGCAGTCCCAAAAGACCGTTTACCTCGTAAACATCACTTTCTGTTAATTCCAAATCTTGTAATAATCGCGATCGCACTATTTCCGGAGTTTGGGATTGAATTTCTAGCCGGACTGGACTTCCACCCAGCCGCCGTTTTCGCAATTCCTGTTCGATTGCTAACAACAAATCATCTGCTTCATCTTCTTCTAAGACCAAATCGGCATCACGGGTAATGCGGAACGGATGATATTCTTGAATGTTCATCCCTGGAAATAGAGATTCCAAGTTATGAGCGATCGCCTGTTCTAAAGGTACCCCAGTCCAGTGGGCAGGTTTTTCGCTATTCTGATCTCCCAACTCAGGCGGTATCGGTAAAAATCGTGGTAGAACGCTAGGGACTTTGATTCTGGCAAAGAATTCTTCTTCGGTGTCTGGATTCTTGACCACAACAGCCAGATTCAGGCTGAGATTAGAAATAAAAGGAAAGGGATGACTAGGATCAACAGCCAGAGGAGTCAAAACTGGAAAAACTTGTTCCTCAAAATAGCTGTTAAGATGAGTCCGCTGCTTTTGATTCAAATCTATGTAATTCAGAATATGAATGCCATGATTTACTAGTAGAGGACGAAGTACTTCCTCAAAATGTTGGTGCTGTTTGTTGACATGGGGAGTAAGGGTAGACCTAATATCGTCTAGCTGTTGTTGTGGTGTCCGGCCATCGGGAGTTAACAGGCTAACTTTTGCCTCTACTTGTTGCTTTAAGCCAGCAACGCGCACCATAAAAAACTCATCTAAATTAGAGTTAAATATTCCCAAAAACTTAAGACGTTCCAGAAGTGGGGTGCGATCGTCACAGGCTTCATGTAATACCCTGGCATTAAATTCTAACCAGCTTAACTCTCGATTAAGATAATATTGTGGATCGCTGAGATTGATGGGGGTAGCGCTTTTCTTAGATTTTGCCATAATGACCTAAAGGCAGGCAGATGTAGCCCATTCAACTGGGGGACAATAAATATAGTAGGTTAAATGGTGCTTGAGCATAACGCTGAGGTAATTTTTTGTAGTGCTGATTCTCTCCTTCGTTACTGGTAAAGGACAGACATCATACTTAAATCAAAATCTGTTTGTATTTAAATAACTTTAGTCAAAGACTCAAAAATTAACTTGTGTAGGCACGAAAGCCAACATTCCTAAGAAATTTTTGGCTGCTTTGCGCGTAGGCATAGCCCGTCGTAGACATCGCCTTGGCTATCTTCCAGATAACCACCCTAACCACCTAACCTATAACTAGATTTTATAGCCGTTTTTAATTTTGTGGAATATGGTGTTGGCGTATAGTTATCTGCCCTTTCAAAATATTGCATCCATACAATAACTGCGATAAGCCTGGGATTCAAATCGTTGCCCACAGCATATTACCTATAAAGATGCACTTAAGATTTAGCAAAGATATAACATAGCCATATTTGACAAGTTTTAACGAATTATTAAGCAATGTTTACAGGGTATTGGGGCATTGGAAGCAGTCTAAAGGCTTACCTCTAATACTTTCTGAATTTGGTTTTCCTAAATCCAAAAAGTGGTAATCATTGCCACAAAGTTCATACAGACACTGAGTAGGCATAAGCCTTCCTGCAACTCAATTTTTATGAGGTTTTTGAAGCTTATATTCAGAGCCACACCAATACTTCCATCTATTAGTTTTTTTAATTTACGACCTCTGCAATTTTTTGAAATTTCAGTATTGTTGCTGAGATGTTTCTGGCAGGCAATGGTTATATTGAGAACGTAAAGAGAAACAACACGGGGAGTTTGTTAATCATGAAAATTTCTGCAATTCTCAAAGGCAGCGTTTGTGTATTAGGTTTGGTTGGTGTTGGTAATTTCTTTGCAGCACCTGCAAATGCAGGAGATGCTGCTGCTCGTGGTGCGGTTACAATTGTTAGACCATCAGGTGCTTCTGTCAGCGTCAGTGCTGAGTTAACTGCACCTACTTCTGCATATTTCACCGGACCAACGTTAGTTGTTACACCTGCATATAGCGGTACAGCAGGTGCCAATGACGAAAGCGTAGTTACTTTAACAATAGATCCAGGTGCAGTTGTAAACCTGGTCTCACCACCCAGTTCTACAATCGAAGCAGCTATTGCAGCCAAGATTGATGCCGGTACTGTTACAGCAGTTGAAGACCTAGCAGCCCTTATCAGAGCAGCTAGTGTTAATGACGGTCTAGAATAGACTGATTGTTAACTGACAGAAAATCACTATAGTGTTAAAAGCTATTGGCTTTTAGTCTATATGCTTTCACACCTTGCATTGATTTTCAATCTCTGTTTGGGTATTGTTTGAAAAAATTTTGCCATCAGTTGAGACGAAACGTCTACGACTATCCCCATGCTGGGCATTTGCATCAAAGTATTTGGTAATACGCGAATCAATTCTTTGACAGACTCTTCTTTACTTGTATCCATACTTTTGACAGAGGATAAAGTAGAGAGTGACTGAGATGTGAAAGATTAAAGAAAAAATACAGCCCCTTGAATGTAGTTGAGGGGCGGTATTTCCAAACTTATCTACTATATTACCATATAAACCCGGTTTCTTGAAGAAATCGGGCTTTTGATATTGTTTAAATAGATACTTTACGAAATCTTTTAAATTAGCCAATAGGTAAAATACAAAAGGCAAAAGACGGAAGCTAGAAGACAATAGGCGCAAGAGAATCACACAATAATTACTCTTGCTATTTGCCTATTGAACTTTGCCTTTATTTACTAAGTGTCAATTCTTATACCAAATTTTAGTAGTCTAGCAATCAATTTTTCTGAAAAGTTACCGCTATATTGCTCATGCCAATCAAAAAAGCATGAGGAATAAATTATGTATAGCGTGTTTCGTCAATTGCCTGAAACTATCAAAAGAACCATTTGCTTGCTGGGTTTTATCAGTGTAAGCAATTTTATTGCAGTGCCAGTATATGCACAAGAAGCTGTGGCACGTGGAGCTATTTCTATAGTTTCGCCTTCCGGCGCTTATCAAAGTGTTAGTGGTGAACTCTCTTTACCTGTTAGCAATAATTTTTTAAATCCTGGCACAAATACGACTTTAACAATAACGCCTACTCTGACAAATATGGGAGCAACTAATCAAAGAATAACTTCTTTATCTCTGACAGTAGGCACAGCCAATGAAATAATCACAAATAATAACAATTCGTTTTTGAACCAAACTTTAGAAACAGTCAATAATCAAACATTAATTCCCGATACAGCCTCTTTAATTCAGACAATTAACACTACTAATGGCTTAGGGGCTTTAGAATAGTTGCAAAAACTATACTAAATTTATTGCTGCATCTACGATATATGATAATTTTTAGGCAAGAGGTAAAGGGCAAAAGGCAAAAGGAAAAAGCCAAGATATAAAGAGAAAGAAGCATCCTGGATTGTACTGATTGTTTTTACATATTAAATTTATATTGTTTAATCAAATAATCCAGGATAAATATTTCTAATTTTAGCTTGCCTATTTACTTTTGTATTTAAAATCGATAACCACCTTGAATTTGCATATCAAGCCCATTCTCTCCTGTACCAATTTTAGATTGTATAAAAATATTATTATCTGTAAAATTATATCTAAAAATAACTCCGTAGTTTAGACCAGATAATCGGGTATTTAAACCCACGTTTTTAGTAAAATAATTTTTAATATAAGCACCAACAGATAAATTTATACCAACTTTTTGTAAACCTTCTAATTCATAGAAAAGGCTTTTACCTAACTCTAAGTTAGTATTAATATTTAAACCTGTGCTAGTGCTAACTTCACCACTAAACAGTGTTAAAAACTCACCATTGCTATTATCTTGAATAAAAGCTATTGCAGGTGCTAAAGAAAAACTTATATTTTTTTCTTGATGATTAAAATAATAGCTCAATATAGTTGAAAAAGGATTATTGCTATTTGATGCACTATTCCAGTCAATTTTTAATGATGGTATGTGAGTGTTGACAGCTACAGGTTTTTTATTTGAGTTTAACTGGACATGAGTTTTAATATAGTTAGCCAAAACACTGGCATATATACCCACAGATGGTTCTGCTAACCCTAAATTATTATTAGAAACTCCAGGCGCTGAGTTGGCATTTATATTAAACCAAGTTCCTAAGCTAGCACTATAGTTTAAATCTCCAGAAGAACCAGCAGCTAATAATTCGACTGAAGGTAAAGATAGATAACCATCAAAGCTTTTAAAACTCACACCTATGCGATCGACTCTGGTGAGTTCAAAATAATCGAATGCTAAATCAAATGTGCGGACTGGAATTGGTACTATAGTGTTATCTTCCGAATTAAATCGTTGTACAAATTGTCGTCCTTGGGAGTTAGTCAAAATAACTTCAGCACCGCTAGATTCGTTAATAGGATTAATATCAGTATTAGTCAAAGGCATCTGATTTCCTATGAAAGTCAGAGGGCCAAATCTTTCATTAGAAAGTCTAAGGGTTGAAAAGAATGTATCCCCTGGATCTAAAAGTTCAACATCTCTTTGTAAAAATTGGACTGTGCGTTTATGATTTCCTGTTCTCAGTTCTAAAATACTAGAATTATTGGGAGTGATTTTACTCTGAAGTGTCATACTTCCAGAGACTTGTTCTAGATCGCTGGTTGCATTAGAATAAGCTAAAGTACGATTTAGTCTGTTGTTAATTTGTCTTCTTTGATTTGGTGTAGACTTTGTATTTAATTCAACAAAACCTTCTCCGTTTTTAAAGCTTTCTCGTGCTTCTGCTAAACTTTCATTAATATTATCTATTTTAATGTATTCAAAGATTCCGCCTAATGCCAATCCTAAAGTAGAGTTAGCTGTTTGGATACTATCAATACTAAAGTCACTTAAATTAGCTGTAAGAGACAATCCTGGGCTAGAAAAAATATTAGAATAACTAGCACTAATTTTTTGTTTATCATATTGAACAATAGTACGGTTATGAGGATAGTTAACATATAATCTGTGCCAATTAGAAGTTGTTTGTGTCTCAGATAAAGTTTTAAATATGGGATCTCTTTTGCCGAAAGATACCCAAGATAAAGAATTGAAATAAGCCAAGTCTCTCTCAAGTGGCGTCAAGTAAGGATTAACTGCTATATTTAATAAATCAAAATTATCAAATTCGCCTATCTGGGCAATTTTAACACCTGGTAATGAAGAGACAGGAGCAGTAAAACCAAAACCTTCACCCGTCAAGATATTTCCCCATAAAATACCAGTCGCTTCTAAAACACGATCGGGAATAATTTCGCCTAGTTTAAGTTGAACGCTTCCGCCATTTAGGAGAGGCTTTAAATTAGTGGTAGGAAAAGCTTGTAGAATTTTAGGTGTATTAGTTGCATCTAAGAAATCAAATAAAGATCCGCCACCATCATTACTAAAAGTGGAACCGCTTCCAATAACTGGTGTAGTATTTGCCAGAACTGTGACATTAGGATCGTTAAGATTAATTCCGCTATTAATTATCACTTTACCAGCAGGTATCCCTTCTGGATTAATTAGTTCTCCTGCCAGAGAAAGTATAGAAAAATCTTGAATTGCAGTTCCGCCGACTAATTCATCAAAATTCACAGGTAAAGTATTAATATTTTGCAATCCCCAAAATCCTTGGGTTGATGTCATATTTTGGGTAATGTAAGTTTCAGAAGCTCTACCTTGGGCAAGAATACCAGCTTGTCTACCTTTAGTCTCAATTACTAATCTATTGTTATCGAGAACCCAGTAAAACTGGTCATCTTTGGGAAATTTAGCATAAGTAAATTTATCAATAAACTGATTGTCTCCAGAAAATCTGATATTTAAATCTGTATCTATATAATTTTCGTCTTCATTTGGTTTAAATAATTGAGGTTTAAAAGTCAGGTTATCTGTTGGATTAACAATCCAAGAATACCGATTGGAACTTGCAGTCAGAGCGTCAATAATTATTTTCTTTTGGATTACTTGTTGTTGTTTTTTTGTTCGGCGTAGTTTTTCTATTAGTATCTGTTGCTGAGGTGTGTATGGTTTTGATGGTTGAATTGTATTTGGTTGAGGCTTTTCTTCATCTTCTTCAGGTAGCTTGGGAGGTTTATCTTTGTATTCTTCAATTGGGATAACGTCAGCAATGGTGAACTTGCGTAACTGGTTTGGTTTCTCTAGGTCAGAGTTAGACTTTCTTAAAGCCTGTTTTAACAATTCTTGGCTTGGTAAGTTATTTGTTTTTTGATCGGAATTGATTAATGACTTGTTATGATTAGCGATTAAATCAAGATTATTTTCCCTGTTTATGCTTAGAGCGATCGCAGGTAATTTGATAAATACAGTTTTGTATAAAATTGTTGAGTACAATAAACAAATTCCAAGAATTTTTACATTTTTTTTGAATCTCATTAGGGAGATATTGAAGCTTTTTCGTTTTGGATTTTTCAATGTTTTCAGAATAAAATTTTTGGCGATTCAAACTATATGAGCATTGGCTAATGTCGAAACTTAACCATTTTTTAATACTTGGCCTTTGAATTTATTATTGATTTGTTTCATTTGATGGATTCAACAGTGTTTCAGTAAATATAGATAGTCAAAAAAGTTTGATTTATGATCCTGGCGCAAAGAATAAAATAGGATTAAGCAGATTTACTGCAACAAGAGTGTAATTCTTGAGCAAAAATTCAACCTCAGCAAAATCACCACAACTCAAAAATTGAACTATAGTTTAACCGCATAAATACGTAGCTTGAAGTTATTAACTTCAAAAACAGAGTAAAAAATATACTTTAGGATACTCGCTGTCTTCTGCAAATTTAATACATTTGCTGTTTTCTGATGGAGTTTATTTATACATCAGTAGTACACTGAATGAGCAAATAGAGACTACCTTAACTATGTAGTGGAAATACTAGAGCGATATCTCACAATCAGCCCCTGTGCATCGATGCTGATGCAGATAAATTTCGCATTAATGTAAAAGCCAGTTTTCCTCAGAATTTCGACACAGTAGAAGACGATCGCATCGACCTAGAATGGTTTAGTCCGACTGGTAAATTACTCTGGTCAATTCATTAAATCTCCTCTGTCTAATAAATAAATCTAATCATGCACAGTAACTAATATCAGTCCTAAATTTGTCTACACTAGGATTAGTGCGATGTCTACGACAGGCTATGCCTACGCAATAAATTTGTGGCGTAGACAGGCAATGGCTGATAAGAGCTTGTTGAAAAAGTTGTAAAGTATACTCAAAACCCCTCTTAAAATTTCTCCCTGAAACGGAGAAAGACTTTGAAACGCCCATTGTCTTGTAGGTAAAGGGGGCTGGGAGAGTTAGGTTTCTAATATCATGTCCGGTTAAAGACTTATCATTAAGGCCGCAGAGGAGCGGAGGGGCAGAGGGGCAGAGGGGATGGGTTTTTGGGCTTTCTGCATAGAGAAAGGGGATTATAACTAATTAGCTGGACATGATATAAGGCTTAGATGTTACGAAAATACTTGTCAAACATCCTTTAAAAATCGCTTTTAACAGACTTTCCTGAACAGCCAAAGGTGAGGAAAGGATTAAGAATTTGTAACAAAAGTTAAGCGATTCTTGAGATAATAACGCTGCTGGCTGGATATCACATTTAGATTTATTAAAAAAAGTTAATGAAACCTAGACATATTGATACAGAAATAGCGAGGTTAGAAGCCCTCCGCCAGTATCAAATTCTTGACACAGAACCTGAAGAAGCCTATAACAATCTTGCTCAGTTAGCGGCCTTTATTTGTGGCACTCCTATATCCTTGGTAAATTTTATTGATGAAAACCGTCAATGGTTTAAGGCAAAAATAGGTTTAGATGTATCAGAAATGCCCCGGACTGTTGGATTATCTTATCTTTGCCAAGAGCAGCGTAATGTTGTGGTGGTTCCTGATACCCTAGCTGATGAGAAGTTGGCAAGTAATCCGGTAGTAACTGGCTATCCATATATACGATTTTATGCAGGTGTACCCTTAATTACTCCGAAGGGAGATATGTTGGGAACTCTGTGTGCAATCGACCAAGTTCCACGACAACTAAGCCAAAAACAAGTGGAGGCATTTGTGGGTTTGAGCCGCCTGGTAATCGACCAACTCGAACTCAGGCGTCATGTAAGTGAGGTATCTAAAGTTACTGAGAAACTAGTGGCGCACGAGCAAGCAGCCCGCGCCCAATCTGAAGCCGCCAAAACCCGCATCACCAATCTTCTCGAAAGTATCACTGATGGTTTTTTTGCCTTGGATCAAAAGTGGCAATTCACCTATATTAATGGTCAAGCAGAACGGCTGTTGCAAAAAACTCACAATCAGCTTTTAGGTAAAAACATCTGGGAGGTGTTTCCAGAAATTATCGGCACAACATTTGATTGTGAATATCGCAGGGCAATCTTAGAACAGGTTAGTGTCGAATTTGAGGAATTGTATCTGCCACAGCAGCAGTGGCTTAAAGTTCACGCCTATCCAGCAAAAGACGGCTTGTCTGTTTATTTTCAAGATGTTACTGAACGACGGAAAACAGCAGAAGCACTACGAGAAAGTGAAGAACGTTGGCAATTAGCATTACATGGTAATAATGATGGTATTTGGGATTGGAACTTCAAGACTAATGAAGTGTTCTTTTCAACTCGATGGAAGGAAATGCTCGGCTATAAAGACTACGAAGTTTCCAACCATTGGGATGAATGGACAAAACGAATCCATCCCGATGAGCGAGATTGGGTACTTCAGGCTTTCCAAGACCACTTTGCCAAGAAGACACCGTTTTACGTCTGTGAATATCGAGTCCAGTGCCAAGACGGCAGCTATAGATGGATTCTTGATCGAGGACAGGCACTTTGGGACGCATTGGGTGATATAGTACGGATGGTTGGTTCTTATACTGATATCACAGATCGCAAGCAAGCAGATGAAGAATTAAAGCGGCAAAATCTGCGATCGCAACTGTTTGCCGAAATCACCCTAAAAATTCGAGAATCTTTACAAATAGATGAAATTCTTCAAACCAGTGTCACAGAGGTACAAAAACTACTACAAGCTGACCGGGTTTTGATTTTTCGGCTGGAAGCTGACGGTTCGGGAACAGTGGTACAAGAGGCAGTGCTACCTGGTTGGCCGGTAATTTTAGGAAAAAATCTTTTTGATCCCTGCTTTAAAGAAGAATATATAGAAAGATATCGCCACGGAAGAGTAAGTGCCCTTGAAGACATTGAATCTGCTCATATCCAACCATGCCATCGAGAATTTCTTCAGCAGTTTGCTATCAGGGCTAATTTGGTAGTGCCGATTCTTGTCAGAGACGATATTTGGGGCTTATTGCTAGCTCATCAGTGTAGCGCACCTCGACAGTGGAATCAGTTTGAGATGGATTTGTTACAGCAATTAGCGAACCAAATTGGAATTGCTTTATCTCAGGCAAAACTATTAGAAAAAGAAACCCAGCAAAGTCAGGAACTTACTCGTTCTAATGCAGAATTAGAACAGTTTGCCTACGTAGCTTCCCATGATTTGCAAGAGCCGTTGCGGATGGTAACTAGTTATTTACAACTGCTGGAGCGGAGATACAAAAACAAACTGGATGCCAATGCGGATCAGTTTATTACATACGCAGTAGATGGGGCCAGCCGGATGCAGACCCTCATCAACGATTTGTTAAACTATTCCCGCGTCAGTACCCGTGGACAGCCTTTTGTACCAGTTGATTGTAGTGTTGTCTTAGAACAGGTGCTAGGCAATCTTCAAGTTGCGATCGCAGATCGAAAGGCAGTTGTCACCTACGATACTCTCCCTCAAGTGATGGCTGATGCTACCCAATTGACACAAGTATTTCAAAACCTGATTGCCAACGCGATCAAATTTTGCGATCGTCAACAGCCATTAATTCACCTTGGGGTCAGTAAGGGAGATGCAGATAATATATTACATGAAAAAAATTTAAATTTTATCCCCTCGGAGGATGAATGGTTGTTCTCCGTGCGTGATAATGGAATTGGTTTGGAATCCCAATATAGTGAACGTATTTTTATAATTTTTCAGCGCTTGCACGCTAGAGACAAGTATCCAGGTACTGGAATTGGTCTGGCAATTTGTAAAAAAATTATCGAACGCCACGGCGGCCGGATTTGGGTTGAGTCGAAACCGGGTCAAGGCTCGACTTTCTACTTCACAATTCCAGATAGAGCAGGTAAGCAATGGTAAACACCATAACAGCGATTATGCCTATTGAGGTTTTGTTAGTAGAGGATAATCCTGGCGATGTCCAACTTACACGCATCGCCCTAGAAGATAGTAAAATCTCAATTCACTTGAACGTAGTCGAGGATGGTGTAGAGGCAATGGCATTCTTGCGAAAACAGGGAAAATATGCTAAATTACCTCATCCAGATATTGTGCTGCTCGATTTTAACCTTCCGAAAAAAGATGGACGAGAGGTATTAGCAGAAATAAAAGGAGATGAAAACCTCAAACGAATTCCTGTAGTAGTTTTGACGACTTCCCAGGCTGAAGAAGATATCCTCAAAGCCTATAACCTTTTTGCCAACTGTTATATAACTAAGCCAGTAGATTTCGATCAATTCGTTAAAATTGTCCAATCAATAGAAAATTTTTGGTTTGCGATCGTAAAACTGCCGCCGGAGTAGTGGAAATGGCAGGTAAAAATATTATTAAAGTCTTATTAGTAGAAGACAACCCTGGTGATGTCTTATTGTTACAAGAGTTATTTAAGGAAGTTACCACAGTTGTAGTTGAGTTGATGCCTGTTGAACGGCTTGATGAAGCAGTCAACTACCTGACAAACGAAATTTTTGATGTAATTTTGTTAGACCTCTCCCTACCAGATAGTCAGGGATTGCAAACCTTTGTCATCGCTCACAATCAGGCAAAAGCAACTCCAATCATTGTGCTGACGGGTATAAATGATGAAACCCTAGCAACTAGCGCAATGCAACAAGGAGCGCAAGATTATTTAGTGAAGGGGCAAGTAACTGGTGACTTGCTGGTGCGATCTATGCGTTATGCCATTGAACGTCAACGGGCAGACAACGCACTGCGGCAGAGTGAGGAGCGATTTCGGGTTGCTCTTAAAAACTCTCCAATCTTTGTCTATAACCAGGATAAAGATTTACGGTACACTTGGGTTTACAATCCCCCATCTGGATTGATAGTTGAGAAAATATTGGGCAAACAAGACTTAGATATCATCCCAGTACAAGATGCCCAACGTCTGATCGCAATTAAACATGGAGTCCTGACTACAGGCATAGGAACGCGAGAGGAAGTATCAATTACCATCAAAGATATAACGCGATATTACGATTTAACTGTCGAGCCACTGCGGAATGAAACCCAAGAAATTGTTGGGGTGACATGCGCCAGTATAGATATTAGCGAACGACAAGCTGCGCTACGCGAACGGCAAGCCGCGCTATGCGAACGCAAATTGGCAGAAGAAAAAATTCGCGAACAAGCAGCATTACTAGATGTCACCACAGATGCCATTTGCGTCCGAGATTTAAACAATCAAATTATCTTCTGGAACAAAGGTGCAGAAACACTTTATGGGTGGCAAGCTACAGAGGCATGGGGTAAAAATGCTAGCGAACTTTTGTATGACGAACCTTCACCGGAAATTGAAGCAGCTCTATTGCAAGCTATTAGTAAAGGTAAGTGGCAGGGTGAGTTAACAAAACTTACTAAAACGAACAAAGAAGTCCTTGTAGCTAGTCGCTGGAGTCTGGTATGCGATGAACAAGGAAAACCCAAATCAATTCTCACCGTTGACACAGATATTACTGAAAAAAAGCACTTAGAAGCCCAATTATTTCGCGCTCAACGCCTAGAAAGTATTGGCACTTTAGCTAGTGGTATTGCTCACGACCTCAACAACATCCTGACACCGATTTTGGCAGGAGCGCAACTACTACCACTGAAATTTCCCAATGCAGATGAGCGGACTCGTCATCTACTAGAAATTTTAGAAATTAACGCTAGACGCGGTGCTGATTTAGTCAAACAGGTGCTGTCCTTTGCGCGGGGTGTAGAAGGAAAGCACATCACTTTGCAACTCAAACATATAATTGTGGAAATTGCCAAGATTCTTAAAGAGACTTTTCCCAAATCAATAGAAATCAGCACTAATGTACCGCAAGATTTGTGGATGGTTTCTGGAGATAGTACGCAACTGCATCAAGTGCTGATGAACCTCTGCGTTAACGCCCGCGATGCTATGTCCGATGGCGGTACTTTGAGTATCTCTGCCGAAAATATGTTGATTGACGCAAATTATGCCCGCATGAATCTAGAAGCCAAAGAGGGGCCTTACATAGTGATTACTGTCTCCGATACTGGAGTTGGGATTCCTAAAGAAATGCTAGATAGAATTTTCGAGCCATTCTTTACTACAAAAGATGTCGGACAAGGCACTGGTTTAGGACTTTCCACAGTGCTGGGGATTATTAAAAGTCACGGAGGTTTTGTGAACGTGTTTAGTGAACCGGGGAGTGACACTAGCTTTCAGGTTTACTTACCAGCCGCAGAGGGAATGGAAACAATTAGCCCCGAAAATTTGCCACCACACAAAGGACATGGAGAATTGATTTTGGTTGTGGATGATGAAGCCGCCATTCAAGAGATTACGATAACATCGCTAGAAGCTCACAACTACAAAATCTTAGTTGCTAGTGATGGCATTGAGGCGATCGCGCTATATGCTCAAAATAGAGACAAAATTAGTGCCGTCCTCATGGATATTATGCTGCCCTCACTGGATGGTTTAACTGCCATGCGTACCTTGCAAAAAATCAACCCCCAAGTCAGAATTATTGCCAGCAGTGGACTTATGTCTGACAATAAGCTCAGTGCAATAGCAGCTATTGGTGTCAATACATTTTTGTCGAAGCCCTATACTGTCAATGAATTATTGCTTTCTTTACAGAAAGTACTATCGTGAGTCAACTAATTACGTAAGTATACTGGTCGTTGTGAGTTCAAAAAGCTGTTTTATTGATGTGGGTGCAAATTGCTTGGATTTGATATGATTCATCCGTTAACACAATCCTTTTACCGATACTCACAACTTGCCTAAATCAATATGCCTCGGTTTCTTAGGTTAATTATCAATATAGTAGTCTTAGGTGCAGTGTTACTCATATCCCAGAAAGCTTGGGCGCAAGATTGGCGTCCAGTTCACGGTGGCATCCATTTCAGTATCAGTGGTATAGCTTTGATAGAACAACAAAGCAATACGCTCGATTTTCTGATTGTTCATGACAACAAACAAAAAAACCAAGGTCGTTTAGCAATCGTCAGGATTAAGGGTAAAAGCCAACCTAAATATTTCCCATTGAATTGGCCAAATAATACAGAATTGCCCATCGACTTAGAAGCTTTAACATCTGTTCCAGAGAAAACAAAATCTTCTTTTATCGCTTTAAGCAGTTCTGGAAAAGCTTATTACATCAGGTTAGACTCTACCAACAAGACCATCTCAGTTCTCAAAGAATTCAGTCTACCAGAAATTATTCAAGGAAATAATCTTGAAGCATTTGGATTACAAAATATAGATGGGAAATTAGTTGCTATTTGGGGGCATCGAGGTGAAAGAGAACAACCAGCAACTATTTTTTGGGGAATATTCGACTTAGCTAAATATCAAATTACTCTTGCAGGTTCTGCCAATCTGAAAGTACCGTTTCCATCTGGCAATGTTCGCCATATTTCAGATATTAAAGTAGACCCTGTAGGAATTGTGTACATCACATCAGCAAGTGATGCTGGGGATGATGGCCCATTTCAGTCAGCTGTGTATGTCGCTGGTTACTTGGGATTGCGTGAAAACAAAATTGTATGGCGGCAAAATTCTCAATTTGTTCCCCTCTACCGCTCTAATTATCACAAAATTGAAGCTATGGAACTTGTTCCCGGTGCAAAAGGCGGTGTAGTGGTTGGTACAGACGACGAGAATTTGGGTTCTTATCTATATATTGTGGGTGGAAGTAGCTACTAGATTTTGAGGATTGCTGGTTTATTTGCGATCGCCTTGCATATTTTTATGCACATTATACAATATTTGTCAATTTATTTATGGCGATGCCTACGGCGGGCAAAGCCTACGCAACTTAGTGTAAGTTGACCATTATCTTATCGATAACGGCCACCCAATAATTATCCCTACACATTAAATCGGAACAACATTACATCCCCTTCCTGCACAACATACTCTTTCCCTTCACTGCGAACCAACCCTTTCTCCTTCGCAGCATTCATCGAACCAGTTGTTACCAAATCTTTATAAGCAACAGTTTCGGCGCGAATAAATCCCCTTTCAAAATCACTGTGGATTACACCAGCAGCTTGGGGTGCAGACATTCCGGCATTAATTGTCCAAGCGCGGGTTTCTTTGGGACCACTAGTGAAATATGTCCGCAAACCTAAAAGCGTGTAAGTTGCCCGAATCAATGATTTCAAACCGCCTTCTTCCACACCTAAAGACGCGAGGAAATCAGCTTTATCTTCCTCTGGTAATTCCACTAATTCAGCTTCAACTTGAGCCGAAACTATCACAACTTGGGCATTTTCTGTAGCTGCAATTTGCCGCACTGTTTCGACAAAATGATTACCCGTTGCCAACTCATCCTCAGATACATTCGCGGCGTAGATAATCGGTTTATAAGTGAGCAGTTCTAATCCTTTAATAATTACTGCTTCTTCTTCATTCAAGCTTACCTGACGCACCGATTTACCTTCATTTAAAGCCGCAGCTAATTTTTCTAAAACTGTGATTTCAAACTGTGCATCTTTGTTGGTACGAGCTTGTTTGCGAGTGCGGTCAATTCGCCGTTCAATTTGTGCTAAATCTGATAAACCCAGTTCTATATTAATGATTTCAATATCTCGCGCTGGGTCAACAGAACCAGCAACGTGGATAATATCATCATTTTCAAAACAACGTACTACATGAACGATCGCATCAACTTCTCGGATGTGGGACAAGAATTGATTCCCTAATCCCTCACCCTGACTAGCACCTTTAACTAAACCGGCAATATCGACAAATTCAACCCGCGCTGGGATAATTTGTGCCGAACTGGCAATCTTAGCAAGAACATTTAACCGTTCATCCGGTACTGCGACAACGCCGACATTCGGTTCAATCGTGCAAAAAGGGAAGTTAGCTGCTTCAGCTTTGGCATTAGCAACTACAGCATTAAATAAAGTAGATTTTCCGACGTTGGGAAGTCCGACAATTCCGGCTCTTAGCATTTTGGATTTTAGATTTGAGATTTTGGATTACATTACCAAGGTAATCTAAACAGGTTCCGGTATGGTTTGGGGAATTGTCCCTGGAACCGTCTGAGGAATGGGAGCAGGTACTGGTTCTGGTACAGGCCCCGGTAACGGTTGAGGAATCGCTGGCCCCGGTACAGGTTCGGGACTAGGTAGCGGATTCGGCTCAGGATTGGGACTAGGTAGCGGACTCGGCCCAGGAGTAGGAATTTGTGGTTCAGGTATAGAAATTGCAGTAGGATTAATCATCGTAAGTCTAAATTAAATTATTCAACCTTCCCACGCTAGATGACAACCTCATCTGTTGACATCTCCCCAAATACCTATACCCACGAACACACCTTTAATAATTTACCGCCCCTCTCATTCTCTGCGTCCCTCTGCGCTTCCCTTTGCGCCCCTTTGCGTTTAAATTTCACCCCTCAATTCCCCACCATTTGCACAAAACTACTCCTTTCTAACCTTTTCTACCACCTCTGGCACTGGATCGTAACCACCTGGATGAAACGGATGACAGCGCAAAATTCGCAGAGTTGCCATCCAGCTACCACGCAACACACCAAATCGTTCAATAGCTTCAATAGCATACATCGAACAAGTTGGTTGAAAGCGACAAGTTGGGAGAAACAACGGCGAGATAAACATTCGGTAGCCCCGAATCAGCCAAATAAATAATAATTTCATTGCAGCTACCCAAATCTTATAAATTAGTAACAGGGGTAAAAATTTTAATTTTGTCGCATCTTTGTTAATTACATTTTCTGACTTCACCTCAATTCCGGTTTTCTGGCTGCAAATTGCGATAGCTGCAATTTGGGTGTTACTCATCCTCCTGATTGCAGGGGTGGTAAACCGCTTTGCCGACAAGCCAGAAATCGTGCGGAAGATAGTTCATATTGGCACTGGAAATGTGATTTTAATCGCTTGGTGGCTAGATATTCCGGCCAGCGTAGGGATTACAGCTTCTATTTTAGCGAGTGCAATCACCTTATTATCCTACCGATTGCCAATTCTTCCTGGTATTAATAGCGTTGGACGGCAAAGTTTAGGGACATTTTTTTACTCTGTCAGTTTCGGTATTTTAGTCGCCTGGTTTTGGTACTTACAACAACCCCAATACGCAGCACTCGGAATTTTGGTGATGACTTGGGGAGATGGATTAGCAGCCTTAATTGGGCAACGCTTTGGTAAACATAAGTATAAAGTTTTTGGGACAGAAAAAAGTTGGGAAGGCTCCCTAACTATGATGCTTGTTAGCTATGTTGTGAGTAGTTTCATTTTAGTTGGAACTCAAGGAAACAGTTGGCAAACTTGGGCGATATCACTATTAGTAGCAGTTATAGCTACGGCTTTAGAAGCTGTTTCATTTTTAGGTATTGATAATTTGACAGTTCCCTTAGGCAGTGCAGCCCTTGCTTTCTTTTTAACTCAGTTAGTTTTGAATTAGTAATTGCCTTGAGTACTATTCCTAATTGAGCAAACAAGAGATAATGCCCAAAATTTCTTGTAAGTTAATAAATATAGCGCTTCTGGGTTAAGTCCAATACTGGTAAAGAAGTTTGTAGTAAGGACTTTAGTCCTTCTTATTTTCTAAGCACTTTAGTGCTTACTACAAACCCTCAAAACTGATTTATTGGTTTAGTAGTCCGATCGCAATTTCAAGATACATCTTAGCCTTGTGCAAGTTAAGCAAGCTTTCTTGGTCGTATCTGTCAGGGTAGCTCATAGCCTTTCCTTCCATTGTCAGCTTAATCAGCGCCGCTTGCTCATCGGTGGGTGAGTTCATCTCATCTACTACACCTTCAAGAAATTGAATAACGCTAAAACCCTCTCAACAATGCCTAATCCTAAAGGGAACCCTCAAAATTTTGAACCAGCGCAACCAAAGGGAGATAAGCCATTAACTGACCAATTGAGTTTTAGAGTCTCTAAGGAAATGAAGGAAGAGGTAAAGGCTAAGGACGATCCTCCTGAATTTTGTCGCCAAGCTATCCAAAAAGCACTAGATGAAGATAAGAAGAAGTAGTTATACCAATTTGAAAAAAGAATGGGACAAATAGACTCTTTGTAGAGACGCGATTCATCGCGTCTTTACCCAAGGATGTGTTGCAATCATTAATTGAATTGGTATTAAAAGTTTTTGGACTAAAACTTCAAGAACTATAATAAAGCCCTCCTATTAGAGAGGGCTTTATCGCTAAGTCAAACTCTTAATTTAATTAAGACCATAGTCCTATTGCCAATTTTTCGTATCGGCTCAATTAACAAAAAATAAATCTTTTTGATTATATTCAACACCATCCATTACGTGAAAATTGAGCCGAGTTTATGACTGCGATCGCTTCAAAATCCAATCGAGTAAAATCGGATTGACTAACTCCGGCGCTTCATCCTGCGGACAATGCCCAACTCCCTCTAAAGGAATAAACTTTTCTACTTGCCCAAAGTTAGCTAATTCTCTCCCTAATTTAATTGGTTCCCACGGATCGGCTGTTCCCCACAAGATAATCGCAGGACACTGTAACAGTGGCAAAAGGTCTTCTGGTAATGGCCCTGTAGAATAAGAAGTAAAAGCAAGGAACACAGCCACAGCCCCCGGATCGCTTGCTGGTGAAGTGAGAATATCTACCAACTCATCTGTCACCATCTCAGCATTTGCATAAGCTTGCAGCAGAATTTTCCGCACTGTTTTCGGTTTGGCAAGTTGATTGAAAAAGAAATCACCAACTGGTTTGATAGATAACAGGCGTTGCAGTAGAGGCGCTCCGTAACGACGAGATAAAGGTAAAGTTACCCGTTTGCGATCGTGCAACAGCCGTAAAGAACAGTTGAGCAAAGCGACTCCTAAAGCAATATCTGGGTTGCTTACTGCTGCTTGCATGGCTACAATACAGCCAATAGAATTTCCGACTAAAAAAGCTGGCTCACCCACCACTTCACGGCAAAAATCTGCTACTTGTTGTCCCCAGGTTTCTAGTGTGTAGTTAATTTTTTCACCAGGTTCAGGTTTTGCGGAAGCGCCAAAACCAATTAAATCGATCGCATAAACACGGCAATTTTCCGCTAATACCGGAATATTTTTTCGCCAGTGCCACCAAGAAGCACCAAATCCATGCACCAGGACAACAGCTGGCCCAGTAGTTCCTTGGGTTTGGTAACAGATCGGAAAATCTTGCCAAATCCAGGTTTTTGTAGAGTTAAGTGCTGTTTTTGAACTTGAGGTTGTCATGGGAAATTTGATGTAAAGAATGCTAAAAGCTTTTTAGCAGCAAAGCACAAGTAAAATTGTTTTGAATTTGCAGAAAATTTATCAGATTTTCAAAATTAATCCTTTGCTCTAGTGATAGCCTATACATATACCACAAAAGCTTCTAGGCTGAATAATCCTAGCATCAAGCTGATAATTTTATCCAGTATAGAGAGTTTTCATCTTATTGATAGAGGTAATTTCCTCACAACTGAGATTATGTCAGTATTAAAAATCATAACGTTTCTAATATGAGTAATATTTGGGCTATTTTTTAGATGTGAGTGAATTAGCATCCGTGCTAGATTCAGTAGTTTCACAATTTACGATCGCAAATTTGGTCTATAAGATTGGCGAATATGAGGCATCGGCTAAGGGGTGGTTTGCAACTGGAAACTGACGCTGAATTTAACAATATTTTTCTTGTTCCTAGTTCTGCGGGCCAGAAATCATGAATCTACTAGAAACAATTGATACTCCCGTTGGGAGCTACGCACCAGATTTTGAATTGCCAGGAATTGATGGTCAAGTACACCATCTCAGGCGTTATCTTGAGAAGTTCCGAGCAGTCGGCGTTATTTCTATGTGTAACCACTGCCCTTATGTCGATCGGTATTTAGGCAGACTAAAAAACATTCAAGCCGAATTTGCCCCCAAAGGCTTCACACTAATTGGACTCAATGGTAGTAATGTTGACTACGACACTAGGTCAAGCTTTGAAAATATGAAAGCTTTTGCCTTACGTCACCAGTTGAATTTCCCCTACCTGTGGGACTCAACGCAAGATGTGACCGGTAGTTTCGGCGCAACAAAAACACCAACAGCCTTTCTCATAGATACTAACGGTATAGTCCGCTATAAAGGTAAAATTGATAATCATCCCCAAGAACCATTCTCAGTGGGAGAAGATTATTTGAGAACTGCGATCGCCTCTCTATTTAAAGGTGAAGAAATAGCCATACCACAAACAGAACCAGTAGGTACTACATTGATTTGGCGTAACTAGACATAGATAGTCCCTGTAACTGTTATCTTAAATTGGAGGCAATTGCAACTTTTTTGATAAAGCGTAACTTCATGGGAACGAATTACCGACGGGTTTTACTCAAACTGAGCGGTGAAGCCTTAATGGGAAACATGGGCTATGGCATTGATCCAGAAGTGGTCAAAGGAATAGCACAAGAATTAGCAGAGGTGATAGCCACTGGTACTCAAATCGCCATAGTTGTTGGCGGCGGCAATATTTTTCGTGGCGTCAAAGCAGCGTCGGCGGGGATGGACAGGGCAACCGCTGACTATATCGGGATGATTGCCACGGTAATGAATGCCATGACGCTGCAAGATTCGCTAGAACGCATAGGAGTACAGACGCGGGTGCAAACTGCGATCGCTATGCAAGAATTAGCAGAACCATATATTCGTCGTCGTGCCATCCGTCATCTTGAAAAAGGACGGGTGGTAATTTTTGGTGCTGGTTCAGGAAATCCGTTTTTTACTACAGATACGACTGCGGCATTAAGAGCAGCAGAAATCGATGCTGAGGTGATTTTTAAAGCCACCAAAGTAGATGGAGTATATGATGCCGATCCTCATATTTATCCTGACGCCAAGCGTTACAATAGCTTAACCTACGCGCACGTTTTAGCCCAAGATTTGCGGGTGATGGATAGTACTGCGATCGCCTTGTGTAAAGAAAATAATATCCCAATTCTGGTATTTGACCTAACGGTGCGAGGAAATATCCACCGAGCAGTCTTGGGAGAATCCATCGGCACCCTTGTGGGAGGTTCTTGTGAAATTAGCTGAAGCTGAAAGTACGATGCAAAAAACCGTTGAGGCGACTCAACGAGCTTTTAACTCGATTCGCACTGGTCGCGCCAATGCGAGTCTATTAGATAAGGTATTGGTGGACTATTACGGTTCGCCTACTTCCTTGAAATCACTGGCAAATATTAGCACGCCAGATGCTACGACAATCTTAATTCAACCCTATGAGCGCAACACCCTAAACATCGTTGAGAAGGCTATTTCCCTCTCAGATGTGGGTTTAACACCTAGTAACGACGGTTCTGTAATCCGGTTGAATATTCCACCCTTAACGAGTGAGCGCCGTAAAGAATTCGTCAAAATGGCATCAAAATATGCTGAAGAGGGTCGTGTTGCTATTCGTAACATTCGCCGTGATGCTATAGACGCCATTCGCAAACAGGAGAAAGCCTCTGAAATCTCCAAAGACGAATCAAAAGACCAACAAGACAAGTTGCAAAAATTGACAAATGAGTATACTGCCAAAATAGATGCACTGTTGGCAGAAAAAGAAAAAGACATCACGACTGTTTAAAGTCTAAAGTCTTAAGTATAAAGGCTGAAGGATAATGGATAAATTCTTCAGCCTTTATCATTTCTTAAGTTATTGCATAAATCCTAGAAAAATTGATCGAGTAAGTAAGTAGACATGAATAATTAAAGTAGGAACAATTCATAAATTGCCCCTACTCGATAGAAAATAAACTAATTCTGGAGCAAAAATTCAATATGTACGACTGCATCATCGTCGGCGCTGGGCCAGCTGGTGGAACAGCTGCATATCATTTAGCCAAACAAGGTCGCTCAGTATTAGTGTTGGAAAAAGAATCTCTACCAAGATATAAACCTTGTGGTGGTGGTGTATCTCCAGCGATCGCTCAATGGTTTGACTTTGATTTTAGCCCAGTAATTTCTGTAAAAGCCGACTCTCTTCGCTTTACCTGGAATTTAGGCGACCCCGTAGAAGCAAAAATCGCCACCAAAGAACCAGTTTGGATGGTGCGACGAGATATTTTTGACCATTTCCTAGTGCAGCAAGGGCAAAAGCAAGGAGCTGAACTACGAGATAATACGGAAGTAACGGGTATTGAGTTTCAAAGTGACTACTGGCAAGTTAACACAGCTAATGGCTCAGTTACAGGTCGCTACTTAATTGCGGCTGATGGTGTTAAAGGGCCAATGGCAAAATGGCTAGGCTTCAAAGATCGTAAACGCCGTTTAGCAGGAGCTTTAGAAGCAGAAGTGGCCGCGGAGGTAAAGGATAAATCTACAATTCATTTCGAGTTTGGCTTGGTGAAAAACGGCTACATTTGGAACTTCCCGAAGGCGGACGGTTATTCTATTGGTGTCGGTACATTTGTCGGCGGCAAACCCCAGGATTTTAAGAAAATTTTAGATGAGTACGCGCGATCGTTTAATGTAGATATCAAAACTGGCAAGCAATATGGTTATCCTCTTTGCTTGTGGGATGGCAACCAAAAGTTGCATACTCAAAATGCAGTTTTAGCTGGGGAAGCTGCTTGTGTTGTCGATCCGATGACAGCAGAAGGCATTCGTCCGTCAATTTTTAGCGGTTTAATTGCAGCAGGAGCCATTCATGAGGCACTTTCTGGTGATACCAACGCTTTAGAAAAATATAGCGAAGCGATTAATGAAGAATGGGGTACTGAAATGGCTTGGGCGCAAAAATTAGGTGGAGCATTTTATCGCTTTCCTGGCATTGGCTACAAAGTTGGTGTTAAGCGTCCTTCCGGTGCGAAAATCATGGGTAAGATTCTGTGTGGAGAACTGCGCTATGGCGACGTTGCCAGTCGTGCCCTCAAGCGTTTAATTCCTGGTTTTGGGACTTGAGTAACTTGTTAAAGTAAGCAAACTTCCGCCGCAGTGTAATAGATATTTCTCAATATGGCAATTTACTTGACAAAACAGCTATCTGTGTTCGCTAATATTCTTGTTCTTGTCCTCTTCATGCCGGGAATTGCCTTAGCTGCACCCCTTCAAATCAATACTACTTCTGGTGTTATTTTCGCCCAAACTACCAAAACTGCAAGTTATTTCACCTCGTCAGAGATCAACCTGACTCCCTTACAACGGCAAGAACTCCAGGCTGTGCGTCAGAGAAGAAATAGGGAAATTGCAGCAGTGTTAAACTCATCCCAGCGTGACCAACTTAATCACAATCTCCGGGCTGGTAATAATATTAAGCAAGCGCTAGAAAAATTAAATTTGCAACCAGAACAGCAAGATTTAGTAAAGGCGATCGTGCAATTTACTAACTTGAAAATGAAAGCTGTTTCATCTAGGCATTTACTGACAAGAGGAGAGAAATAATAGTTTGATTTGTATAACTTATGGAAACAGCTGACTAATCTGGACTTCAATTTCTGGAAATGCAATCAAGGATAATGTTGCATTCTCCTGCAAAATAAATTCCAGATTGTAACCCTTCAAGCTTGGTTCGCGAAAAACATAAACCTGACGCTGACTCACATCCAAAATCCAGTAGTCATTAGTTCCTGCTTTCGCATAAAGAGGCGCTTTCTGTTTACGCTCTGTTTCTAGTGTTATATCCGCTACCTCAATTAATAAAAAGGTTTCATTGGGTGCAGGATGGCGAACGATATACTTTCGCGAATCGATGCGGACAACAGCGATATCTGGCTCAGGTTCCGAATATTGGCTTAACTGAATGGGATCTTGTACCCGAACTAAGGCAACTTCTGATAGCAGCCGCTTGAGGTAGTCAGACGCACACAGCGTTGTTGCTGCGTGAGGAGGATTTTATCCTCTGTAATAATACCCGTTTCAAACATCCGGTGATATTCGTTTATAGTCCACAGGCGCACTCTAGTTTGTGTTATTGGATTTCCTTTGACCATCGCACATCACTTTTAGGTGATTATCTCTTACTCTCAACTTTGGCAGCATCTATAATTAATCTTGCCCTATTTAGTTCGTTACCATGTCGGAAGAAGATATCCGAGCCGCCAGGCTGGAGAAAGTAGAACAACTCAAGCAGCTAGGGACTAATCCTTATGCCTATCGTTGGGAATCCACCCATCATGCAGCGAAGTTGCAAGAAAAGTTTGCCGATTTATCCAGTGGTGAAGAAGTCGATTTAGAAGTTGCCATAGCCGGACGCATTATGGCGCGTCGCGTTTTTGGTAAATTGGCTTTCTTCACTTTGCAAGATGAAACCGGTACAATTCAGCTTTATCTAGATAAAAATCGCATCCAAGAAGGTATGGCAGATATTGATGCCGATGCCTTCAATCACTTAAAACAACTTACAGATGCAGGCGACATTTTAGGAGCCAAAGGTACTATTAAACGGACTGAAAAGGGCGAGTTATCTGTCTACGTTAAACAATATACTATCCTTACTAAATCCCTGTTGCCCCTACCCGACAAGTGGCATGGATTAACGGATGTTGCCAAGCGCTACCGTCAGCGCTACGTTGACTTAATTGTAAACCCAGAAGTGCGGCAAACTTTCCGCCGTCGCGCTCAAATTACTGCTGGTATTCGCCGCTATTTAGAAGAACGGGATTTTCTGGAAATTGAAACGCCAGTTTTGCAAAGTGAAACTGGGGGTGCAGATGCGCGTCCATTTATCACTTACCACAACACTTTAGAAATGGAATTGTATCTGCGAATTGCCACAGAACTCCATCTCAAGCGGTTGATTGTGGGTGGTTTTGAAAAGGTGTTTGAATTGGGGCGAGTTTTCCGCAATGAGGGGATTTCAACTCGACACAATCCCGAATTTACGACGATTGAAATTTACCAAGCCTACGCCGACTACAACGATATGATGGCGCTGACGGAAGGGATTATTACCACTGTCGCCCAAGAGGTACTCGGCACATTAGAAATCACCTACCAAGGGGAACCGATAAATTTAACACCACCTTGGCGGCGGGTGACAATGCACGATTTAGTTAAAGAATTTACAGGCTTAGATTTTAATTCGTTCCAAAGTTTGGAAGAAGCAAAAACAGCAAGTAAAAATGCTGCTATTCCTGGTATAGATGAAGCTCAATCAATTGGTAAGTTACTAAATTTAGCCTTTGAAGAGAAGGTAGAAGCTAATTTAATTCAACCTACCTTTGTAATTGATTATCCAGTAGAAATTTCGCCTCTAGCAAAACCCCACCGTTCTCAACCTGGTTTAGTGGAAAGATTTGAGTTATTTATCGTCGGGCGAGAAACTGGGAATAGCTTCTCAGAATTGACCGATCCTATCGATCAAAGAGAACGCCTAGAAGCCCAAGCTGAAAGAAAAGCTGCTGGTGACTTAGAAGCCCAAGGTGTAGATGAAGACTTTCTCACCGCTTTGGAATATGGTATGCCGCCTACAGGTGGTTTAGGGATTGGGATCGATCGCTTGGTGATGTTATTAACCGATTGTGCCAGTATTCGGGATGCGATCGCTTTCCCCTTACTCAAGCCAGAAAAATCAGAATCATCCCCAGAAGAATCCTAATCTTACACCCCATTCCTAATCCCCTCCTCGCTTGCGGGGAGGGGAGACAAAGCGTAGCTTTGGCGGGGTGGGGTTCTTCTGTTTGAAGCCCTTACACCACTACCTTTTCTAAGATCAGCTTAGAACGTTTCACTTGCTCAGGAATCGTCACGGGATAATCTCCGGTAAAGCAGGCAGAACAGAAACTATTGGTGTCTTCTCGTGTCGCTTCTAGCATTCCTTCCCAACTCAGATAGGCGAGACTGTCTACTTCCAGTTGCTTGGCAATTTCTGCTACTGACTTAGTAGCAGCAATCAGCTGATCCTGAGAATCGGTATCGATGCCATAGAAGCAGGGATGAGTTACAGGCGGAGACGAAATTCGCATGTGTACCTCTACTGCACCTGCTTCACGTAAGGTTTTGACTAGTTTACGGCTGGTAGTACCCCGTACAATCGAATCATCTACAATAATTACTCGTTTACCTACCAGCACATCTTTGAGGGGGTTGAGTTTCATCCGCAGACCTGATTCCCGCATGGTTTGGGTTGGTTGAATGAAGGTTCGCCCAACATAGCGATTTTTAATCAGTCCTTCCCCGTAAGCGACACCAGACGCTTGGGAAAATCCAATGGCAGCAGGTATACCAGAATCAGGAACACCAAAAACAATATCGGCATCTACAAAAGATTCTTTAGCTAGCTGGTGTCCTAATCGCATTCGATAGCTGTACAAACTCTCGTTGTGCATGACGCTATCAGGGCGGGCAAAGTAAATCATTTCAAAGATACACAATTTCCGCTCAGATTTTTGACTCCAATGATAAGAAGCTAAACCTTCTTCAGTAATCCAAACTAATTCACCTGGTTCTACGTCTCGCAGGTATTCGGCTCCAATGATGTCTAAACCACAAGTCTCGGAAGCCAAAACGTAACGGACTGGATTACCTGCCAAAGTGCCGATTACTAAGGGACGGATTCCATTAGGGTCACGGACACCCATAACGCCGACGGGAGTGCCAATAACTAAACTAAAGGCTCCTTGGCAACGTTGAAATGCCTGAATTCCACCTTCTAGCCAATCAGCGCCCGTATCTATGGCTTCTGCGATCGCAAAAGCGATCATTTCTGAGTCTGTTGTTGTCACTAAGTTACATTTATTCTCAAGCAACTCTTGACGTAGTTGCACAGTATTGACTAAATTACCATTGTGTGCAAGAGCTATTGAACCTAAACGGGTTTCTAGTACTGCGGGTTGGGCATTAACTTTGCGGCTAGAACCTGTGGTGGAATAACGAGTGTGACCAACAGCAAGACTACCAGGCAATTGATCCAAGACAGATTCATTGAAGACTTGAGACACCAAGCCCATATCTTTATGGAGATGTACCTTTGTCCCCTCAAAAGTGGCAATACCAGCTGATTCTTGACCCCGATGCTGGAGGGCATACAATCCAAAGTAGGTCAGTTTAGCAACGTTTTCTCCTGGGGCGTAGATGCCAAAAACACCACAAGCTTCTTCTGGCTTGTCAGGTTGATTTTCATGACTATTGATTGGGTTGTTGGTCTGGTCGGGGTATTCATCCGAAGTGACAGAATGAATAGAAATCATGCTAGCTTTGCTCCTGGTGGGGGGGGGTCAATCAATTTTGGATTTGAGACTTCGGCTACGCTCAGTCGAACGATTGACGATAGCGGAGCGTTAGCGAGTCCGCGTTCGCGCAGCGTCTCGTAGAGAGCGTCTTTTGGATTGATCGCACCCTGGTAAAGATGCGGCTTGGAATTTTAAAATGGCTATTTTAGATTTTTTGCCCAGTAAGAGCAAAATATGAACTAGAAGCAACGCCCCTAATCCAAAATCTAAAATTCAAAATCTAAAATTGGTAGTCAGTCACTGGGATTATTAGATGGCTGAGGAGTTCTTAACAAATCTTTAACCATCCATTAAAACAGTACCCTAATTTTGCTCAGAGACGCTAATAGTTGTGAGTGAAGTTTAAATACTCAGCATTCAGCGCTCAGAAGTAGCGGTATGGATGGCGAGACGTTTGGCGATCGCATGGGAATAGCGATCGTTCATATCTTTGATACTAACTTTGATTAAGGTTTGGTTATCAGTGGTGAAAACCCCCAAACCAGTCTCAAAATTACTAACTACACCCAGTTTTTGCCATTCTTGACTCAAATGTTCCTGTAAATATGATTCCCAAATTTCTTGTTGTGCTGATGCTACAGAAACTAAAATTCTGGCACCACCTTCGGCAAACAACACCTCGTCAAGTCGGTTTAACTGTGTTTGCGCTATTTCTAAATTGATTTCGGCACCAAGATTGCCAGCAAGGCAAGATTCGGCTATGGCGATTGCCACTCCTCCCTCAGCAGAATCGTGGGCTGAACGTACCCAACCATTACGAATTCCTTCACGGCAAACTTTCTGGACGCGGCGTTCCAAGTCAAAATCTACCCGTGGTGGTTTTCCGGCAACAGTATTGTGGATAGTGGCTAAATATTCAGATGCTCCCAAACTGATTTGGGATGCCAAAGGCAATCCGAGAAGATAAATTACATCGCCCGATGTTTGCCAACCTTGACCACAAATTTTGGTTATATCAGGAATCAAACCCACCATACCCACCACAGGAGTGGGATAAATGGGTTGTGGGTTGCCTTGAGAATCAAGAGTTTCATTGTATAAAGAGACATTACCACCTGTCACTGGTGTCGCCAATTCTCGGCAACCTTCCGCCAAACCGCGACAAGCTTCTGCCAATTGCCAGTAACCAATGGGTTTTTCTGGAGAGCCAAAATTTAGATTATCCGTCACCGCTAGAGGTTCTGCACCCACACAGCTAAGATTGCGTGCAGCTTCTGCCACCACTGCCTTAGCCCCTTCGTAAGGGTCAAGATATACATAACGAGGATTGCAATCTACCGTCGCCGCCACTCCTGATTTGAGATTTGGGATTTGGGATTTGAGATTAGGGATTTCTTCAAGAGGGCGCAAACGGATAACAGCCGCATCTGCGCCACCTGGAAGTATTACTGTATTATTTTGTACCTGATGGTCATACTGACGATATACCCAATTTTTAGAAGCGATCGTCGGTGTATCGAGCAAAGTTAAGAGAATATCATTCCAACTTTGCAGTCCTCCTGAAAGTTCTATTCCAGCAGTTGTAGAAGGAGGTAGGGAATCAGCAGTCCATTCCCAAGCTTGACGCGCGTATTCTGGTGCTTCTGCCAATAACTCCCGGTTATATAGTGGGGTATTCTCCGCCAAAGCTTCAGCGGGAATTTCTGCTGCTACTTCACCCTGAAAGAGAATTCGCACAATCGGATCGGCGATGACTGTACCAGCAACAACGGCTTGAAGTCCCCACCGATGGAAAATGTCAATTAATTCTTGCTCGCGCCCTTTATGAGCAACAAACAGCATTCGCTCTTGAGATTCCGAAAGCAGATATTCATAAGGAACCATCCCCATTTCTCTGACGGGAATCTTATCTAAATCTAGTTCAATTCCCACACCGCCTTTTGCTGCCATCTCTGAGGTAGAACAGGTGATTCCCGCTGCTCCCATATCTTGAGCGGCGACAACTGCACCCGTTTTAAACGCCTCCAGACAAGCTTCAATTAACGACTTTTCCAAAAATGGATCGCCCACTTGTACAGCAGGGCGATCGTCTATGGATTGATCGCTCAATTCTGCACTAGCAAAACTCGCGCCTCCCATACCGTCGCGCCCAGTGGTGGAACCAACATACAACACGGGGTTGCCTAAGCCAGATGCTCCAGATTTGACGATTTCTGAGGTTTCCATCAACCCCAGTGCCATAACGTTCACCAGAGGATTACCAGAGTAAGCAGAGTCAAAGTAAACTTCGCCGCCAACGGTCGGTACTCCCACACAGTTCCCATAATAAGAGATTCCTGCCACCACACCGCTAAACAGTCGTTGGGTTTTGGGATCTTCTAAGGAACCAAAGCGCAACGAGTTTAATAGGGCAATAGGACGCGCACCCATTGTAAAAATATCTCTGAGAATACCTCCGACTCCCGTTGCGGCTCCTTGAAAGGGTTCGACCGCTGAGGGGTGGTTGTGGGATTCAATTTTAAAAGCTAGTTGGAGTCCATCACCCAAGTCTACAACACCAGCATTTTCACCAGGCCCCACGAGGATGCGGGGACCATCGGTAGGAAATTGTTTGAGTAGAGGTCGAGAATTTTTATAACAACAATGCTCTGACCACATGACGCCAAACATTCCCAGTTCAGCTTTGTTGGGATGACGGCCTAGCCGACGGACAATTTCTGCGTATTCTTCTGGTTTAAGACCTTCAGCAGCAATTTCTTGGGGGGAAAAGGCTGGTTTTGAGGTTGCAGTCATGGAAGTAATGCACTCTGGGGGGACAGAGCATTATTCTATCGATTTACTTGCCCTGTAAGTACAGTTCCAGAAATGCAGATAATTCTTCTTTGGATATTTCTTTCTGAACTACTTGAATCACCAAGTTGTAAGCTTGCTCTTGAGATAGATTGAGAGTGTAGCCATTTAAGCTCAAAAAAGTAAGCATAACAGCGAAAGCGGTACGCTTATTGCCATCAATAAACGGATGGTTCATTGCTAAATGGTAAAGGTACGCTGCTGCTTGCTCGTGAATTGTTGGATGGAGAAGTTCACCGCTGAAAGTAGCTTGAGCTTGTGCCAGTGCTGAATCTAGCAAACCTTCGTCTCTCACACCTGATGTTCCACCAAATCTTTGAATTTGGCGTTGATGAATATCTAAGACTTGAGAAATAGTGAGAAATTTAAGAGTCTGCAAGCTGAAGGAATACCTCTTCCCATTTTTTTTCAACTGCTAAGTAAGCCTGCCATACTTCTTCATCTGAGGCAATCTGATTTGAGGCAGTATTTTCTAATTTGTCTTCATTTTGTTCAATTTCGCGCAAATATTTGGCAAAATCAGGAATATTTAATAATATTTTGTCAATAGCTTCGTTTTGTTCTATTTTTTGCAGATAAGCAATAATTGCAACTGCTACTCGCAACTTCTCAAGAGAAAGTTGACGCAAACGGCTTTCGGCTTCTGATAAATAATTGCTGTGCTTTTGTTCTGTTGCCATCGTTACCCCAAGCTAGGTTTTTTGCCAGTTATGAATCAGTTTTCTTGCTAACTCTAGCTTATCGCCCTATTGTGATTTACTCATTATGTTGTAAAACACGATGCCTACGGCGGCAAGCTACGCAATTTTACTTCCTGTAGATTGAAGCGCGATCGCTCTTCAATTTAAACTCTAACTAAATACTTGTATTTCCATCTTGGTAAATATTGGCAATAGATACTTATACAGCCTTTATTACAAGCAAACTTGTTTCTTGGATGGAAGGGTAGTACAACCCCAAAATGCACTCAACAGGATTATTCCGACCATGAACTAGACAAAATTAAGATCACTAGCACACAAAATGCTTTAGTCTTTAAAGATAACTTGATTTTTTAATCTTGGTGAAATTTCTAGCTCCTTTACTTACGTGAGTCTAGTCCCACTCAGAAATTATTCGGGTATATGCAGTTTAGATGTAACAATCAAGTGACGAGAATCACACATATCGATGATTAGGATCGTCTCCCAGCGATTGGTAACTAGGCATAATTAATGACAACTGAACTCTAGCCGAGTCATTAATAGGGAACACACTTAATAGCCGACAGCCTTAATCAAGGACTGTCGGTTTTTTGTATCTATATTGTTTTTGTCTTTTGAGCAATGCCCTTCAAGAGTCCTGAGTAATGAGTGCTGAGTGCTGAGTAGGGAAAATTTAAACTCGGAACTCGGAACGGGCTAAACGCCCCGCTACCTCTAACGAAACTGTTTTGCCCCATACCTATAAATTTCCCCACAACTGGTTGGTAACTTGACAGAGATTTTGCCACAGCCACTACCAAATGTGGGGAAGGTATGATCAAATTGGGGATTTTATGCCTATCGAGTGCTAATACCTCGCACTCACTTTAGTAGACCGGAAGTATATTCCTAGAACCAGCACACACTTTGTATTAAGACATCGCTTGAATGATGTAATCAAAGTAAGGTGCTGCTTCGGCAGCGTCTTCCGCACTTAGCAAGCTCAGGGAGGCTGTTTTGAGGGAATTGATCGCTTCTACCATTCCAGGCACGGGAACGCCCAATGAATTGTACATTTCCCGCACACCAATCAAACCGATTTTTTCGATTGGCTCTTTGTCACCGGCAAGTACACCATAAGTAATTAGGCGTAAGTACCAGCCAAAATCACGGATACATAGAGAGCGTTGGCGTTCACCGTAAGCATTACCTCCAGGGGAGATAAAGTCAGGACGCTTCTGCCAAAGTTGTTTAGTTGCTTCTTGAACGATCTTCTTTTCGTTTTCGGCTAAGGTAGCCGCAATCCGCGTCCGTTGTACGCCGGTTTCCAAAAAGTCTTTGATATTTTTAAGTTCGCCACTGCTGGGATAACGCAGTTCGTCGTCGGCTTTGAGAATAACTTGGCTAATTACAGTCATGATGATTGAAATCACCTGAAATATTATCTGTTAGTTTAGCGAGTTGGAGGTACACAAGTGAAGGGATCGGAGTTACTTATGTATTGAATTTATCTATTTGGGGAGAGTAGGGAGCAGGGGGAGCAAGAAAAAATAACTAATACCCAATGCCCAAAAACAAATGACCAATGACCAATGACCAATGACAAATGACTAAAATAATTTGGCAACAGGGTGAATTAATCGAAGTGACGATCGCTAACCTGAGTGATACAGGCGATGGTGTAGGACGCGCTGATGAACGTGTAGTGTTTGTCCCAGATACTGTCCCAGGCGATCGCGCTATTGTCCGCTTAGTACACGTTAAACCTAAATACGCCCACGGCAAGCTCCAGGAGCTATTGGAACCATCCCCCCAACGTATCCGACCTAGTTGCATTGTGGCGGATAAGTGTGGTGGTTGCCAGTGGCAGCATATTGATTATGACTACCAGCTACTAGCCAAGCAAAATCAAGTTATCCAAGCAATGGAGCGCATTGGCGGTTTTGTCCAACCACCGGTAGATCCGGTACTCGTCGCCCCTTCTGCTTTAGGCTACCGTAATAAATCTACATATCCTCTCTCGCTATCAGCAACAGGACAAGTACAAGCTGGTTACTACCAAAAAGGTAGTCACCAATTAATTAATTTAAATCAATGTCCAGTCCAAGATGCGCGATTAAATCCCTTACTTGCCGAAGTTAAACAGGATATTCAACAGCGAGGTTGGCGAATCTATGACGAACAGCGCCATCTTGGACAAATTCGCCATCTTGGTTTACGCATTGGCCGACATACTGGGGAAATGTTGCTGACTTTGGTGGTGAAGGACTGGAATTTATCAGGAATTGAAACCCAAGCCCAGGAATGGTTAAAGCGCTATCCGCAGTTAGTGGGAGTGTCGCTCAATCGCAATAGCGATCGCACAAATGCTATCTTTGGATCAGAAACCCGTTGCATCGCTGGAGTACCCCACCTGCGTGAAAATTTTGCTGGACTGGAATTTCAAGTACGCCCAGATACATTTTTCCAAGTGTATACCGAAACAGCAGAGGCACTATTACAGGTAATTCAATCAGAACTCAATCTTCAAGGGCATGAGTTCCTAGTTGATGCCTACTGTGGTATTGGGACTTTAACTTTACCCCTGGCCAAAAAAGTACGAATTGCTACAGGATTAGAAGTGCAAGCAGCAGCAGTAGAACAAGCAATTTTGAATGCTCACCGTAACGGAATTGATAATGCAACATTCCAAGCCGGGGCAGTAGAGAAATTGCTTCCCCAAATGGGCACAATACCAGAAGTAGTAATACTCGATCCGCCACGTAAGGGGTGCGATCGCGCAGTCATAGACACTTTACGGCAATTGAAACCATCTCGGATCGTTTACGTCAGCTGTAAAGTAGCTACCCTCGCCCGTGACCTGAAATTGCTTTGTCAAGATGGGCAATATACCATAACACGGGTACAACCTGCTGATTTTTTTCCTCAAACTGCTCATGTTGAAACTGCCGCCTTTCTTGTGCTATCACATTTTGACAAGGGTAGTAATTCCTTCAAAAAAACTGAAATTTGAAAATTTTAGTCTAGTGCATACTAAAGATGCTAAAATTGAATTAAGCCAAAAATAAAAATTCATTTTGTTTAAATAAATTCAAGTTGCATGGGTTCTTAAAAAGATGAAGAAGATTGCGTAAATTATAAATCGGCAACTAACTAGAGTATGCCAATACTCTGTAAAATTAACAGCATATTCTTAATTTGCTGACCTCATTATCAAATTTATTCCAGCCGATATATCTAAACAATCCCAATTCATAGTTATAGAGCCAATGCTCCCTAGCATTTTCAAAATTTAGTTTTAAAGACGCAAGTTTGAAGGCAGCATGACCACCTCAAGTTTTGTCAGGGTGACTGTAATAGCAAACTGATGTCTAGCTAACTGAAAGCTATGGGGTTTCTCTTGTGATTACTATTTCACTTCGTCCAGTTGGACGTTATTGGGGCACTATTAGTTTTGCCTCAACCCTCTACCTTTGTCCCATCTTAGACTTATTGTTGGCAGAAATTCCAGCAAAATTACAAGCAGAACTGCGTCTAGGACTTCAAGAAGCCCTAGTAAATGCAGCTAAACATGGTAATAATCTAGATCCGAGTAAAACAGTTGTAGTTCGTTTTTCCGTAATAGATAATCAATATTGGTGGATAATATCAGACCAGGGTAGTGGCTTTACTCCTTCATCTACTATTAATGAAGAACCAACAGACTATCTTCCACCAGATGAGTCAGAAAATGGTCGTGGTTTATGTCTTCTGCATCAAATTTTTGATCAGGTAGAGTGGAACCGCAAAGGCACAGAATTGAGGCTTTGTAAACAAATGGAAAATCGCCGAGGATTATCTCTGCGGCGATGATGTAGTTAGGAGTTAGGAGTTAAAAGTTAGGAGTTGAATAATAATTCAAACTCCTAACTTTTCCCGTGAGTCGGACAGGGAGGGGCAGAAATAGAGCGATCTAACCAACCAACTGCCTGTTGTAATCTCGCTTGAGCTTCTTCTGGCTGATTCTTTAAAAGATACACAATTGCTGCTGCCACTTGTTCATTAGCACGGGAATTACGGTTAGACTTGAGGCGATGCCAATCGTTAGGGGAAATAGTCAGCCTTTCCATGAGGGCTTGAGCTAGTTCCAGAGTACTAAGTTCATTCAGTTGACTGGTTTTAGGCAGCTGAGTAGATTGAGACATAATTATGAGTGCTGAGTGCTGAGTGCTGAGTGCTGAGTGCTGAGTCAAAAACTCATAGTTTTAATTTTGACTATTGGCAGACTGCTCTTTAATCTTAGTTTACTACTTGTAAATGAAGCCGCCTAAACAATCACAGCCGTCAGCAGAAAATCCTGAACCAGATTTTGAACAAGAATTAAAGGAACTAGAGCGATCGCTCTTATCCTTAAAAGAACGTTACGATCAAGTGCAACGCGATCGCCAACAACAGGCACAATGGCAACAGCGTCGGGATCAACTAAAGCACAATAAATCTCAGACACCAGAAATCAAAGCAGAGTTACGGCACATTCAACAGCAGTTGGAAAGGCTAGAAGTGAACTTAGAAAGCCAGTTATTTTCTTGGCGTAGCCTGAAAAAACCTTTCTGGCAAGTCGTCCGCTTTGGTGGAATGGGCGTTATCATAGGCTGGATATTAAAGTCTTATGCTGGGTAAATATGGTAAATCGACGGATTGCAGAAATATTGCGAAGTGGCCAACCTGATGAGTCTCTCCAAGTGCAAGGCTGGGTGAGGACAAAGCGTGAGTCAAAAGGATTTGCTTTTATCGAAGTCAATGACGGCTCATCGCTAGCTAATTTGCAAGTCGTCATCAATCAGGATTTGCCAGATTACGAAGCTATTTTGAAAAAACTGAATACGGGTGCTGCTGTCGAAACGACAGGGGTACTAGTGGCTTCTCTTGGTAAAGGACAGCGAATTGAATTGAAAGCCGAGACAGTGAAAGTTTTCGGTGAAGCTGATCCCGATACATATCCCCTGCAAAAGAAACGCCATTCCTTTGAGTTTCTGCGAACCATTGGACATTTGCGATCGCGTACCAATTCTTTTGGTGCAGTTTTCCGCGTCAGAAATGCTTGTTCGACAGCAATTCATCAATTTTTCCAACAAAGAGGCTTTTTGTGGGTACACACACCCATTATCACCGCTAGCGATTGCGAAGGCGCGGGTGAACTGTTTAGCGTTACCAGTTTAGATTTAAAGAATATTCCCCGCACAAAAAACCAAGCAGTAGATTACAGCCAAGACTTTTTTGCTAAACCCACATACTTAACAGTTAGCGGCCAGTTGGAAGCGGAAGTGATGGCGATGGCTTTTAGCAACGTCTACACCTTTGGGCCTACCTTCCGTGCAGAAAATTCCAACACTTCCCGCCACCTAGCAGAATTTTGGATGGTTGAGCCAGAAATGGCTTTTTGTGACTTAGAAGGCGATATGGATTTAGCTGAGGCGTTCCTCAAACACATTTTTAAATATGTGTTGGAAACTTGCCGAGAAGATATGGAATTTTTCAATGAACGCATTGATAAATCTGTGTTGGCAACAGCCGAAAATATTATTAATAATCAGTTTGAACGGTTAACTTATACAGAAGCCATCAAACTTTTAGAAAAAGCTGATGTTAAATTTGAATATCCAGTGAGTTGGGGTTTAGATTTACAATCAGAACACGAACGGTATTTGGCTGAACAACAGTTTAAGAAGCCAGTAATTGTCACAGATTACCCAGCGCAAATCAAAGCCTTTTATATGCGCTTGAATGACGATGAAAAAACCGTCCGTGCAATGGATATTCTCGCACCGAAAATTGGCGAAATTGTCGGTGGTTCCCAGCGAGAAGAACGTTTAGAAGTATTAGAACGCCGTGTGTTAGCGCAAGGATTAAACCCAGAAGACTTGTGGTGGTATCTTGATTTGCGTCGTTATGGTACTGTCCCCCACGCTGGTTTTGGACTAGGTTTTGAACGACTCGTGCAATTTATGACTGGTATGGGAAATATTCGTGATGTGATTCCCTTTCCGCGTACACCCCAAAGTGCTGAGTTTTAGTTGGAGAATTTCAATCAGGCGATTATAAATCGCGTCTGCACGGACTTATAAAAACTTTGAAACCCGCTAATGCGGGTTTTGCTCGTATAGCCATGTGTTTTATAAAGCGATTCATTAAAATTTAAGATTTTTAAATCTCCTCTTGTAAAACTTGAATTTGTTCAATAGATAATTCAGTAACTTGAGCAATTTGCTCTAAACTCATTCCAATTCGCAACAAATTTAAAGCCAACTTTTTTGTTGTTTCTGCTTTGCCTTTGGCTTCGCCTTTAGCTTCGCCTTCTTCTAGGATTTGTTGAGAAATGACTGATTCGCGCATAATCTCACTCCTTAAAATCTTCATAATTACATTTTTATTTAACACCAGACCTGCTAAAAGGCCACTGGCAGCAGCTATATTTATTTGTAGCTATCCTCCATAAGATTTGCAAATAATCTGTTCTCACTTCGGAGGTTATTTACAAGTTGCTACAGGTATCTAACAAACTCTGGCACTGCCCAAATTTTAATTTTTCTATCAATGCTATAACTAGCAATGAATTCATGATTGCTACTCATGGCAACATAACCAATTGGTGCGGTATGCCCCTGCAATGTAGATAATTTTCTGTTCATTGCTAAATCCCAAACAACTATTTCGTAATTCTCTGTACAGTAGATGAAGACTCTAGCATCTGAACTTATAAGGCAGGGAGCAACACCTAAAGATGTATAGAGAATGCGATCGCTGATCAATTCCCACACACACGCCTTGTTTTCCCGGATTCCGCAAGCCAAAACTTGCCCATCAAGGCGATTCGCAAGTGAATTTACTGTCAGGGTAGGTAGATTATCTAATGTTTGAGTAAGTTCTCCTGTTTTGGTATTCCACAGTTGTAGCTTATTCTGCAATCTCTGCTTAAAACCTGCAACCAAAAACTTTCCATCAGGGGTAAAAATAAGGGGTGTAGTCAACCAAAGGTCTAGCTTTGATTGATGATTCCATGAATTATCATAAGGAATTAAAGCCACATCTTGAAATTGCTGATGGAGGCGACGAGTATATGTTTCATAATCCCAGATATCTAACTTTCCTGTTCTGCCTTGACTATAGCCAGTAGCAACTAATGGCTGTTTAGTTGGGCAGACAGCCAAGCAATGGGGATGGGCTTGAACAGTACCCATAAGGTAATCGGGATAAGTGCCAATCGGCTCTTGTGTTTCTGTATCTAATGGCCAGAGAAAGTCCTGAAAGCTAATGATACACACCTTGCCGCTTTTGCCTAAACAAAATTCGTGAGCCATCGCCAGATCAAAATCTTTCTTGCTTTGACCTGTCTCCAAATGCCAAATATTAACAAAAGATTGCTTATAAGACAGATCCCAAGCGAGACTTAAACATTTTTGATACAAAAATAAGGCTTCAACCTAGACAAGTAAAGGAAAATACACCGAAGGCTCAAATATTTAGAATATGCACCTGCAATAATATTTCTTTTATACACAATAAATTAGGGTTACAACAATTGTTGTAACCCTACAGATTGGCTATATTCAATCTGCTCGAAAATTGCCATAAAACGACAATTAAGCTCATAAATACCGAATTATGAGCAATTATTCACATTTACTATATCTAGATTAATGGTTTGGCGAGGTAAATACTTTCTTGCTTGCCTGCGTGGGATAAGTGACGCTAGTGTTAAAAGAATTGTGCAAAGTAAAACCCTCATCCCAGAAGTCGAGTAGGAAGCTAGAATGGCAATTCCAAATAAACAAGTAAATTCTAATACTGATATTTTAGATAATAGACGCACCCAAACTCGTATCCAAGTTCGCATTCCTAAAGACCTGCATGAGGAACCAGTCATTTCACGACTGGTTTCTCACTATGGGGTCATAGTCATTATTGCTGATGCTCAGGTAAGCGCAAACGTGCCACAATATAGCTGCTTCGATCTGGAACTGCGAGGTACTGTTTCTCAGATTGAAAGCGCCCTAACTTACCTGGATGAACTGGATTTAGAAGTTTTGCACCAATCTACTGCTGAAGAAGATGGTTGGTAAATTGAGTGCTGAGTCAAAAACACTCAGCACTCAGCACTCAGCACTTGTTACTGATTTTAAGCCATTTGATTTTCAATCGCCCACCGCGCTAGTTCAGTGCGGTTATGGAGATTAGTTTTGCCCAACATGTTGGACACATGGCTTTCAACTGTGCGCTGACTAACATTTAGTTCTTCAGCAATTTCCCGATTAGCTAAACCCCTAGCGACAAACTGGACTACTTTCAGTTCGGTGGGGGTTAATTGCACATCGAAGGGAACCTGGATGCGGGAACCATTTTCGCCTCCTTTAGCTTGGTGTTCTTTCCAACGGATAGTTTGTTTCAGCGAGGATTCAACTTGCGCTACAAGTTCTTCTGGTTCAAAGGGTTTGACCATATAAACATCAGCACCTTTATTCAGACCCTTAACTCGGTCTGCACTTTGTCCCTTAGCTGAAAGGAAAAGAACCGGAATCCAACTGGTGCGTTCGTTTTGCCGGACTTGTTCTACAAAAGTATATCCGTCCATTTCCGGCATCATCACGTCGCAGATAATCATGTCTGGAACATCTTGCTCTAAAATTTCCAGAGCTTCACGTCCATTTTCGGCGGTGATGACTTCGTATCCCCGGAATTCTAAGTAATCCTTCACCAGCAAGATGAGGTTAGGGTCATCATCAATCAATAGAAGTCGTTTGTGATCTTTCATGCTGGGCTCTTTCATAGCAGTGGCACTTGTCGCGCTTCGGTCCATCAAAGTCTTGAATATTTATCCTCTATCGTGGGTTATTTCGAGATGTTGTCCTTTTTCCTACTTAACTTGCCTTTGCTGTCTCGAAACCTCAAAAATGCCGAGCACTTTCAAGAGACTAGTAGCTCGATAGCAAAAGTCCAGCAAGGATACGTATAGCAGTAGTATCTATAATGCGCTATTATATATCGCATTGAAAGTGGCGGGCGAAAAAACACTGATTAAATAATAATCCTTCTGACTCACAAGTAAGTATTGGCTTAAAGATGACCCTACCTCAAAACCAACCCGCACTTTCTTAAAGCTTACTGCTGTTCCATATCCTTCAATTGTTAAGCCTCTATGAGGTGTTCACAAGAAACTAAGGAAGTTTCTGGCAAAGGATGGTTTAAAAATGCATATTTTTCTACCACCTTATTGCCTATTTAAGTGTTCTTGGATGATCCGCTCAATAACTTCCAGGTTTGCTTGGCGATACCAGACACCATCAATGTAAACCACCATTATGAGTCTAGAACAACAAACGCGCAAGCCGTTGGCTTTAGTTGTATAGACGCATAAGGAATAATTCTGTTGCGACTTATCAAGTTTTAAGTCTTTAAGTCGCTCTTTTAAGTATTCCCAGGATTCCAGACTAGCTGATTTTGAGCAGCAATTAGCAATTGTCTGGTCAGCGCAAATAAAAATGTGTCGCTGAATTTTTGCAAGTCCTAAACTTTCTACACCATTACTCAGGCCTTATATTCTAGAGACTTAGTGGCTTTTGGGATTTGATGGCTTGACTGGATCACTGTATTGTTACTTATCGGGCGGCTCCCTGATTACAGTTCTATAACAATTTCCAAGCTTTGCAAATAAAGTTGACTGAAAAGGGAATGGAAAATTGGGAAAACTCTTCATTACTCCCAACTTCCTTTGACCATATAAAAGTATACGTAACTTCCGAAGCAGAACCCGCAGAGTAAAAATAATTAGGCATTTGTACTTAAGTAGAACGATGCTCTTCTAGTTCGGGAACCCGTACTAAAGAAATTCTTGCCATTAGATGCAACTTTTCGGTAAATTAGCACTCAGGGGTTGAGAGTGCTAATCTCTGGAGAAAATAATTATGGCAGCTTTATCTTTAAGCGTTTCTACAGTTAAACCTTTGAGCGATCGCGTTTTCGTAAAAGTGAGCGCCTCTGAGGAAAAGACCGCAGGTGGTCTGTATTTGCCCGACACCGCCAAGGAAAAGCCCCAGGTAGGGGAAGTAGTGGCCCTTGGTCCTGGCAAGCGTAACGATGACGGTAGCCGTCAGGAATTGGAAATTAAAGTCGGCGATAAGGTGCTTTACTCCAAGTACGCTGGTACTGACATCAAGCTCGGTACCGAAGAATATGTACTGCTTTCTGAAAAAGATATTTTAGCAGTTGTTGTTTAGTGGTCATTAGTCATTGGTCATTAGTCATTAGCCAATGACAAAAGACAAATGACGAAAGACAAATGACAAAAGACAAATGACAAAAGACAAATGACAAAGGACAACTAACAATTATGGCAAAGCGCATTATCTACAACGAAAACGCCCGTCGCGCCTTGGAACGAGGCATTGACATCCTGGCTGAGGCTGTAGCTGTTACCCTTGGCCCCAAAGGTCGTAACGTAGTCCTAGAAAAGAAATTTGGCGCACCGCAAATTGTTAATGACGGTGTAACGATCGCCAAAGAAATCGAATTAGAAGACCACATTGAAAACACTGGTGTAGCTCTGATTCGTCAAGCTGCTTCTAAGACCAATGATGCTGCGGGCGATGGCACCACCACTGCTACCGTTTTAGCTCATGCGATCGTCAAAGAAGGCTTGCGGAACGTTGCAGCCGGTGCTAACGCAATTTCCCTGAAGCGCGGTATTGACAAAGCTGCCGGCTTCCTGGTAGAAAAAATTGCTGAACATGCCCGTCCAGTGGAAGATTCCAAAGCCATTGCCCAAGTTGGTGCGATCTCGGCTGGTAATGACGAAGAAGTTGGTCAGATGATTGCCCAAGCAATGGACAAGGTGGGCAAAGAAGGCGTAATTTCCCTAGAAGAAGGGAAATCTATGTTCACCGAGTTGGAAATCACTGAAGGGATGCGCTTTGACAAAGGCTATATCTCTCCTTATTTCGCTACCGACGCTGAACGGATGGAAGCGGTTTTTGATGAACCTTTCCTCCTGCTGACCGATAAGAAAATCGCTTTGGTACAAGACCTTGTACCAGTATTAGAGCAAGTAGCTCGTGCTGGTCGTCCTTTGGTGATTATCGCCGAAGATATTGAAAAAGAAGCTTTAGCAACCTTGGTAGTAAACCGTTTACGCGGTGTACTCAACGTGGCTGCTGTTAAGGCTCCTGGCTTTGGCGATCGCCGCAAAGCACTACTAGAAGACATCGCCGTTTTAACTGGTGGTCAACTAATTACCGAAGATGCTGGTCTGAAGCTAGATAACACCAAGCTGGAGAGCCTGGGTAAAGCTCGCCGGATCACTATCACCAAGGACAGCACCACAATTGTTGCCGAAGGTAACGAAGCTGCTGTTAAGGCTCGTGTAGAACAGATTCGTCGTCAAATCGATGAAACCGAATCTTCTTACGATAAAGAAAAATTACAAGAGCGTCTTGCTAAACTTTCTGGTGGTGTTGCTGTAGTAAAAGTTGGTGCAGCAACCGAAACCGAAATGAAAGACAAGAAACTGCGCCTAGAAGACGCTATCAACGCCACCAAAGCTGCTGTGGAAGAAGGTATCGTTCCCGGCGGTGGTACAACTCTGGCTCACCTTGCTCCCGACTTGGAAGTTTGGGCAAAGAGCAATCTTAAGGATGAAGAGTTGATTGGTGCTTTGATTGTCGTTCGTGCCTTACCTGCACCTCTGAAGCGGATTGCTGAAAATGCCGGTCAGAATGGTGCTGTCATCGCTGAACGCGTCAAAGAAAAAGACTTCAACATTGGCTACAATGCTGCAACAAACGAATTCGTCGATTTGTTAGCCGCTGGTATTGTTGACCCTGCTAAGGTGACTCGTTCTGCTCTGCAAAACGCTGCTTCCATCGCTGGTATGGTGTTGACAACTGAATGTATTATAGTTGACAAGCCTGAACCTAAAGATAGCGCTCCTGCTGGCGCTGGTGCTGGTGGTGGCGACTTCGATTACTAATACTTTGTAGTTACATAATTTGTAAAACAGCTGCTTCCTTTATGGAGGTGGCTGTTTTTTTGTGTCAGGAAAAGAAAAGTGAGTTATGACAACACTTGTATAGCAAAGTGCTGAGTGCTGAGTGCTGAGTGCTGAGTGCTGAGTAAGAACCTGGTCGTTTCAAGCCTTTGAGCAATCAACACTGTCCTAACCTATGTGACTACGGCTATAAATATTTAGCTGAAGAGTACCCTCTGAGTTTGTGCGTTGGTTACTTGGGATAAATGAACTAAACAACAAGTGCAGAGTTCTTATCTTCCTCCGCTTACCTCTGCGCTTCCCTTAGCATCCGTTTGCATTAAAAAACAATCTCCTCCCTCATCCTCTCTTCCAGCACATCCAATAACCCATCTACATCCTTCCCAACTTCCTCAAAACAAATCGGTGGCGCTGGTTCCGGTGCAAACTGAATTAACTTAATTTCCCCCTTCCCAATCCCAATCATCACAACTTCCACTTCCGGCTGATGATTCTCAACAATTCCTAAAATTTCCTGAAGCCGATTCTCAACTCTAATATTTAAATTCTCTATCTGCTCTTTGGGACAATAAACAAAATGTGGGGTTGGTTGCAAATCAATACCAACAGTACCCTGAGTGTCACCATTTGCTAACCACAATCCCCAAAACAGCGCCGCCAACTCTTGCTGATTTGCTTTGACAAACTTATCCAACTGGCGACGCCACTTAGTATCACCTGATTCTGGTTGACTATTACCAAAAAACATAAATAATTCGTAATGAAGACACAGACAATAGGCGAAACTTATCTCAAACCTGACTGTACACGCCAGAGGCCGGAATAAATACCGTCTTTCTCCAGCAATTGCTCATGGGTTCCCGACTCTACTAATTTCCCATGTTCCATGACATAAATGCAATCGGCATTGCGGATAGTGGAAAGACGATGAGCGATCGCAATTGTAGTTCTATCTACTGTAATCCGTTCTAGCGATCGCTGGATTGCCGCTTCTGTCTCATTATCCACCGCCGAGGTAGCTTCGTCTAAAATCAGAATCGGCGGATTCTTTAAGACTGCACGTGCGATCGCAATCCGTTGTCTTTGTCCACCAGATAACTTTTGTCCTCTTTCCCCGACAATTGTCTCATAACCTTGGGGCAATTCAATAATAAATTCGTGTGCCTCGGCTATCTTCGCTGCCATGATGATTTCTTGCTCTGTAGTTTCAAAGCTACCGTAAGCAATATTCTCCGCTACAGTGCCATGAAATAGAAACACATCTTGACTCACCAAACCAATGCAGCGGCGTAAGTCTTTTAAATTCAAACTTTGCAAGTCGATACCATCGAGAGTGATGCTTCCAGCTTGCACTTCATACAACCGCAACAAGAGTTTGACTAAAGTGCTTTTACCAGAACCAGTAGAACCGACAATTGCAATAGTTTTTCCCGCCGGAATCTCCAAAGATAGATTTTTAATCACTGGAAATCTATCTTTATAGGCAAAATAAACATTGTTAAATTGCACTTCACCGCGCACTTCATTCACAGGTAACTCCACATCACCTGTATGAATAGCGATAGGAGTATCCAATAAATTCATGACTCGATTAGTAGAAGCCATTGCCCTTTGATATTGGTCAAAAGTTTCGCCTAATCTAGTTAAAGGCCATAGCAATCGCTGGATTAAAAACACTAATACGCTATAAGTACCTACAGACATTGCTCCAGAAACCGCTGCCATCCCGCCATACAAAAGTAATGCCGTGAACCCCACCAAAATCAGCATCCGAATTAACGGCACAAAAGCAGCAGAAAGAGCAATTGCTTTAGAGTTACTCCGGCGATAAGCTTCACTATCTAATTCCAGACGATAAGCTTCATAAGCTTCAGCAGTGAAACTTTTAATAGTAGTAATTCCGCTGATATTGTTTGACAACCGCGAATTTAGAAAACCTACCTTTTCGCGGACATCAGCGTAGCGAGGTGCGAGTAATCGTTGATAGGCAAAAGAACCCCAAAGAATAAATGGCATCGGTGACAAAGCCATCCACGCTACACTAGGAGCCAGAATAAAGAAAGCAGCGCCAATAATTAGGACAGTTGCAGAAACTTGGATGATATCATTTGCTCCTCCATCCAAAAACCGCTCTAATTGGTTAATATCATCACTGAGGATAGACATTAAACCGCCAGTGCTGCGTTCTTCAAAATAAGCCAATTCCAACTCTTGCAAATGTTTGTATGCATCCAAACGCAAGTCATGCTGAATATTCTGAGCCAAATTCCGCCAAAGTCGAGCGTAGGCGTACTCAAAAACAGATTCTAGTATCCAAATGACCACAGTCAGGAAGGAAATAATCAAAAATTGTTGAAAGACATCACGTACCCCTAACTGTGCAATTATGGAATCCTGTTGCTTGACTACCACATCCACCGCCACCCCAATTAAGCCGGGTGGTGCTAAGTCGAAAAATTTATTGAGGGTAGAATAAGTAGTCGCCAGCCAAATTTGTTTACGATACTGGTGTCCATACTCAAGCAAACGCTGGAGAGGATGCGCTGAATGTTTACGCTTTCTTGATGCCCGATGAGATTTTAATGCAGTAGCCACGGCTTTTTGCGATTTCGTGTCACTGATATTACCACGGAACAAAGGCTTGAGTCTTAAGTCCTGAGTCTGAAGATTGATTCAGACAGACTAATGAGAAACTAGTAACTGAGTTTATTTAAGGAGTGGGGGCAGGCGAGCAGGGGTGCAGGGGGTGAATAACTAATAACAAATGACAAATGACAAATGACAAATGACAAATAACTAACTAAATATTGGAGAAAGGAATTTGAAAAATCAGCAATTTGGTAATTGGCAAACCACAGTTTTCGGAATTGTGTTGGCAATACTAGTGATTATTGGGCTAAATTCCTTTATTATTATTAACCCAGGACAAGCAGGAGTAATCAGCATCTTGGGTAAAGCGAGAGACGGCGCTTTATTGGAAGGTATTCACCTGAAACCGCCTTTTATCACTGTGATAGATGTGTATGATTTAACAGTGCAAAAATTTGAAGTGCCAGCGGAGAGTTCCACTAAAGATTTGCAAAATTTATCTGCGAGATTTGCAATTAACTTTCGCCTCGATCCGATAAAAGTAGTTGAAGTTAGAAGAAAACAAGGAACATTAGAGAATATTGTCTCAAAAATCATTGCGCCCCAAACACAAGAAGCATTTAAAATTGCCGCAGCTAGAAGAACAGTAGAAGAAGCGATTACTAAACGAAGTGAGTTAAAAGAAGACTTCGATAATGCGTTAGGCGATCGCTTAGACAAATATGGAATAATTGTCTTAGATACTAGCGTAGTTGATTTAGCATTCTCACCAGAATTTGCCAGAGCAGTCGAAGAAAAACAAATTGCCGAACAACGAGCGCAAAGAGCCGTTTATGTAGCACGAGAAGCCGAACAAGAAGCGCAAGCAGATGTGAATCGCGCCAAAGGTAGGGCAGAAGCTCAAAGACTCTTAGCAGAGACACTCAAAGCCCAAGGAGGGCAGTTGGTTTTGCAAAAAGAAGCAATTGAAGCTTGGAAGACTGGCGGCGCTCAGATGCCCAAAGTCCTGGTTATGGGTAGTGACTCAAAAAATGGCGTACCCTTTATATTCAACCTTGGGAATGTCCAAAATCAACCGTAAAAGGGAAGTGGGCATGAGATAACAAGGTCTAAAATTATGGAATTTGCTCTGACCTCAGACAAATTTTACAATAGACATTTTGCAAAAGTTACTTTTGCAAGATGTTGGGGAAAGGTTAAAGGTTACTGGGTTTGGGAAAATTCCATACCTTTACCCGTTACCCTTTTCCCCACAATGCCAAGAAGTCTAATACATTGGACTATTCCCAATTCAAAATCTAAAATCCAAAATGGTATAAGTTGGGCTGGTACAGGTTGGTGGAAACCTTTCATTTCATTACAGCCAGAAAGCTCAAAGTTAAAGCATGAGTGACTTTTAACTTCCGCCTTGCAGTACTAGTCCCAACTCAAATACCACAGAAAAACCAACCAGATAATAGTCGAAGTTTATGTCAACCTCCAATTCTCAGAATCTCACTGCCGAAGAAGCAAAAAAGTTACTGAACAAATTCAACTGTCTAGACATTGCTCCTATCCTCAACTCATCAGAAAAAGTTGTAGTTCGTAATGCCTTAATTTTACTCACCAAGCTTACTGATTACCAAATATTAGGAATTTGTGCTGATACGGCAGAAGAAGGAATATTGGCAATGAAAACCTATTCTCTGGCTTTGGGTTATGAACCACCAAATAATTTACTGACACCTGAAGGGCCAGTTTATATCAAATTAAATGGTAAAAATGGCTTGTGTTATCTTGATTCCTATGATGGACATCATCGTGGTGTATTAGTATCTTGCCAGTCTTATGACGAAGATGGAATCAACGAAATGTATGGACACCTTCCCTTGGACTTATTTGTATAGAAGTTTGCGAATGTAGGTAAGGTATTTGCCTTACCTACTCACTAATGAAAAATAATTAATGACTTCAATCTTATGAGTATTATTACACTACAATCAGTAAAAAAAGACTTTGGTATCAAGGAAATTTTAAAAGATGCCAGCTTTAGCCTTGATGCTACTGATAAAGTTGGATTAATTGGTACTAATGGTTCTGGTAAATCAACCTTATTAAAAATGATCGCCGGATTAGAATCGATAGATAGCGGTCAAATTTTAATTAACTCCGGTTCTAAAATCATCTACTTACCCCAGCAGCCAGATTTAGATGAAAATCACACAGTTTTAGAGCAAGTTTTCGCTGACAGTGGCGAACACATGGCTTTAGTACGCGAGTATGAAGAACTTTCTGATAAATTGGTTCACTATCCAGATGATAGTCAACTGATGTCTCGCCTTTCTGTGGTGATGCAACGGATGGATACGAGTGGTGCTTGGGAATTAGAAACAAATGCCAAAATCATCCTCACAAAATTAGGAATTTCTGACTTTGATGCCAAGATCAGTACTTTATCTGGAGGTTATCGCAAGCGCATTGCTTTAGCATCAGCTTTGCTATCAGAACCAGATGCTTTGCTCATGGATGAGCCGACAAACCATCTTGATGCTCTTTCTGTAGAATGGTTACAAAGTTATTTAAATCGCTATCGCGGCGCATTGTTTCTGATTACCCACGATCGCTATTTTCTAGATCGCGTTACCAACCGGATTATTGAAATCGACCGAGGCGACATTTACACCTATACAGGCAACTATTCATATTACCTCGAAAAGAAAGCTTTAGCTGAAGAATCTGCCGTCAGCAGTCAACGTAAACACCAAGGCTTGTTGCGGCGCGAGTTGGAATGGCTCAAAAAAGGGCCAAAAGCTAGAAGTACCAAGCAAAAAGCGAGAATTGACCGCGCTCACGCTCTACGGGATACTGAATTTAAACAAGTTCAGGGTAAAGTTGATATTTCGACAGTCGGTCGTCGCATTGGTAAAAAAGTTATTGAATTAGATAACATTTCTAAGTCATACAATGGACGCACCCTGATTAATAATTTCACCTACGAATTTAGTCCAGAAGACCGCATCGGTATTATTGGCGCTAACGGTGCAGGGAAATCTACTTTAATGGATATCATTACTGGACGAGTTAAGCCAGATTCCGGCATTGCAGAAATTGGTACTACAGTTCACATCGGTTATTTTGACCAGCATTCTGAAGAATTGCTTACAGCATTGAATGAAAGTCAGCGCGTGATTGACTACATCAAAGAAGAAGGAGAATTTGTCAAAATTACCGATGGTACTCAAATTACCGCTTCCCAAATGTTAGAACGGTTTTTGTTTCCTGGTAATCAGCAGTATGCCCCAATTAGTAAACTTTCCGGTGGGGAAAAACGCCGTTTATTTCTGTTGCGGGTTTTGATGGGTGCGCCCAATGTTTTAATTTTAGATGAACCAACAAATGATTTAGATGTTCAGACCTTGGCAGTATTAGAGGATTATTTAGAAGACTTTGCCGGGTGTGTAATTGTAGTTTCTCACGATCGCTACTTTCTCGATCGCACCATCGATACAGTATTTTCCTTTGAAGAAGGCGGTAATCTGCGGCAATATCCAGGGAATTACTCGATTTATCTGGACTATAAGAAGGCTGAAGAAGCACAGCAACAAGCTGCTAACGCTAAGGAGAAGCCGAAAAATGCTGAAGTCCAAAATGGTGCGGCTTTACCCAAGGATGGAGAGAATACCAAGCGGCGGAGATTATCCAATTGGGAGAAAAAAGAATTTGAGCAGTTGGAAGGTAAAATTGCCGAGTTAGAAGCTGAGAAGGCGGAAACCGAAAAAACACTAGGGAATGTGTCACCGGGTAATTATAGCGAAGTGCAGAAATTGTATGATCGTGTAGAAAAGCTCAAGCACGCGATCGATGTAGCGACTGAACGCTGGTTAGAATTAGCAGAGATAGAGTCTTAATGTTTTAACATGACGTGAATTCAACGAACCTCTTTCTGCCTTGAACTAAAGTTCAAGTCTGTCCCTCTCCAAGTCGGAGAGGGACGGTTTTGCGTAGTAAAACCAGGGAGAGGTCTTTTTATTCAACTAATTTAGCCAGCCACTATATGATCTGTCGAACTCACGTTAATATTAATTTCTGCGATCTAATTGCTCAATCTGCCAACTAAAATGTGAGCTAATTCAGTTAATTCTTCAGGAACCCGATATAATTTGAGGTCTTCCATTGCTTTGGGAAATCGAATTATGAGAAAGCCTCTAATCTAGAGTGTAGTTAGAGGCGAGTAACTTTTTTATCTGCTTCTCTCAAAGCTACTTCTATCAATAAATCTTTGCCTCTAACTATGGAGTATTTGAAGGCATATATAAATAATCGTCCAAGTTAATTTTATATGTGATTCCTGATACAAAAGAAAAAGACTACGATATTCATTACTCTAGGTGTACAAAGCTTAATTTAACGCTGAAACTTCTGATAGATTATAAAAAGTTTTTTTTGGGTTACAACCTTAAGTATCTCAGTATTAACTAATAGAATCACAATGATTGACTGTAATGGAAAATCTCAACGCTACAAATACGCTTGGGTAGACATTTTTCGGCTTAATGCCATTGTTTGATTATAATGTTTTGCTCAATGCATTAGCAGCGATCGCAGCTGCTTATTACAGCATTGTCATACCAGCTAAAGTCATGGGTGTTAATGTATCGAAAAATATTTAACATCTGTATCCAATCAGCTTTGGTGGCAGAGAAATAATTTCCCCTTCTGAGGAAAAACAATGAAACAGAAGCCAATAAATCAGCAGATAGTTGCTGATTGAGGCGATCGCCGTAAAACACGACGGCAAATCCTCCGGTTTGGGCTAGCCGGGATGATTTTACCACTCGTTGCCTCTCAACTATCCAATTGCCAAAAGCGGAAGTTATTAGTTATGGAAAGCTCAAAACAAGTTGATTCTAGAGCTACTGAAGGACAGTTGTTGTCCCGCCCAACTCGCCCCACAACAACCGCTTTGACCGGGTTACACCCACTAGGGCTGGATGGGCAGCGAGATGGTTTTGTCTATGTACCTGAAACATATCGAGCAGATCGGCCCGCTCCCCTGGTGTTGATATTACATGGAGCCGGCGGGGATGCGGAGGGGGCGCTAAAAATCCTCCATCATTTAGCAATTCGCTTTGGAACAATTCTGTTGGCAGTAGATTCACGCCAAAAAACTTGGGACATTATTCGGGGTAGCTATGGCCCTGATATTGCCTTTATTGATCGCGCACTAGCACAAACTTTCAATCATTACGCGATCGCTCCGAACCAAGTAGCGATCGCTGGTTTTTCAGATGGCGCTTCCTATGCCCTTTCGGTTGGTATTACTAATGGCGACCTGTTTAACCACATTATTGCTTTTTCACCCGGATTTATGGCTCCTGCTAGCCAAGCGGGGAAACCGCGTGTATTCATTTCTCATGGAAAGTCAGATGCGGTGTTGCCGATTGAACGGTGTAGTCGCCGGATTGTCCAGCAGTTAAAACAAGCAGGCTATGACCTAGAATACCGTGAATTCAACGGGTCACATACAGTTCCGGCTGCGATCGCCGAAAGAGCTATGGAGTGGTTTACCAACTCAGTGCTGAGTGCTGAGTGCTGAGTGCTGAGTGAGGAGTGCTGAGTGTTGAGTGAGGAGTGAGGAGTGTTGAGTAAATTTAAGAAGTATTCAGTACTTCCGCACTACGGTAAAAGCCCCGCCCCTTGTAGGCGGTCTTTTCACTCAGCACTTGGAACTCAGCACTCAGCACTCAGCCTCGGATAAAGTGTTTCATTCGTGACATCAAAACTATGAAAACTGACCCAGGTATCGCTATAGATTCCAATCCTCCAAAGGTGAAGCCTCAAAAAAATAGATGGGGAACTATTGGCATACTGTTATTTTTAGTAATTTTTGTTAGCTTTTTCGCCTCCAGACTAGAATTTGTTTTAGGTAAAACTCCTAGTTTAGATAAGACTTTTACACCTGTAACCCAGGCTGCACCTCAAGAAGTTGGTTCTTATGATGTTTTGGGATACGCGATTAATAAGGAAGAGGCAACACGTTTACTAGCTACAGAAAATGGACGCAAACAACTATCTCCTGAAAATGGGGCGTTTGCTGTTACTGACGAAACTTTAAAGCTGGGGCGAGATGCTTTTTACTCGGAAACTTTTGGGAATGAAATTTTCCAAACTGATGTAGTTGGGGCGCTGAATGGCCCGATTAATATGATAACCGTGGGTCAGGCGATCGCTAAACTTGGCGGTAAGCACACAACCAATCTCCGAATTCCGATAAATGAAGATGTAACAATAGGTGGACGCACTTATAAAGCTGGCACATTGTTAAATACAGGATTAGATGTACCTGCGAATTCTCTTGTACCACTGGGTATGCGTGCCAGCCTGACTAAAGGCAAGTTGAGATTTGGTATTACCTGTGCTTTATGTCACGCCACACTTGACAATAAGACTGGACGGATCTTAGAAGGCGCACCAAACAATGACGTTAATACGGGTTTAGTTTTGGCATTTGCCACTAATTCCGCAGCCATGTTTCGCCAAACAGATGTTAATCCTACTCAAATTCCGGCAGGAGAACATACTTACATTAACGCTGACGGCGAAGAATCCCGCTTACCAGATGCCAAAACTTTAGAAGATGCAGTTGATGCAAAACTCCTAACTTGGCCGCCTGGCAACTTTGATTCCACTGGCACTTTAGTAAACAATCCCTCACAAATTCCCTCATCTTACACTTTTGATGCCTGGCCTTACGGTTGGAGTGGTCATTCCGCAATTGGTTGGTTTCATGGTTTGACTACCTTAAATAGCAATGTCCACGCCACAAACTCAGATGGGACAAATGGCGCTGATGCCAGTCAATCCACATTAGGTATTGACAAGGAAACTTATTTAGGCGTGATTCTGCAAAATGCCGCAAATCCAGCTTTTAGATTACCTGAAGATGCAAAACCATCAGAATTTTTCGACAAAATCGATCCCACTCCTGGGGAACCTGCAATTAATCAAGTGATTCGGATGCCTGGATATCCGAAAGGTTCGCCGTTTATATTAGATGGTTTAATGGCATCTTCCCCCGGCTTCCCCGTTGGCGAACAGCTGAATGCCATGTCTGCTTGGCAAAATACTCTCGCACCACCACCGATTCAAGTTAGTGATGTTGCATCTCTAGAAAAAGGGGCGGCTGTATTTAATCGTGCTGGCTGCATAGACTGTCATAGTGGACGCTACTTTACTAATCATGATGTCATCGCTCAAAACGAGATTGGAACTCAACCATCACGCGCCCCGACATTAGCGCCATTCGCTAAGAACTTCATCACACCCCAGACTTACCCTAACAGTGTCTCTGTTCCTTTGCCGTCTAATCCTCCAGTGTTAGAAGTTTCTACAGATATTACGCCACAAAAAGCACAACAGTTAGCTTTTGGAATGAACAATTCAGTCGGTGGTTATAAAGTAACAAGCTTGATTGGGTTGTATCTAACTGCGCCTTATTTACATGATGGTGGCGTGGCTGCTAGTGCTTCAGCATTAAAGCAAGCTGAACAGAACGGACATTTTGTAGTGGCAAATCCTGAGCAACTTGGGATGGCTGGTACATTAATGCAAAATATTCTACCCGATCCAGAAGCAAGTTTACGGGTATTAGTTGACCGTAATCTTCGTGAGACAATGGTTGCAGTTAACCAAGCTAATCCAGATTTGCAAAAGTCGAATGTAGACGGCAGAGGACACGCTTATTGGGTAGATGCAGAAGCTGGCTTTACTACTCAAGAACAGACAGATTTAATTCAATTCCTCCTCAGTTTGGATGATCAACCAGAAATTTTACCCAGTTCACGTTAACTAAGAATAGGCATGGAAAGAGAAATTAAAGATTCAGATGGAATTACATGGACTTGTATTCAAGCATTTTCAGGTCTTTCTGATACCTCAAAAGCTGAAGATGCGGCTGAAGTCGAAGGAGAACCAGATACTTACTGGGTTGTCTGTACTCCTAGTGGCGGCGCACAGTCTGTACGGCTAAAGCTACAGGGTAAATGGGAAGAAGAATACTCTGATGAGGCGTTACTTAAGGAAATTAAAACGCAGCAATAATTGGCATTAAACCTCTTGCATAAATCAAACAATTTGAACCTTACCCCGTCCAAGCGTAGCTTTGTCTTTCCTTTGCGCTCGGTGTATACACAAATCTGAAATAGCTGATTAATCAAGGTTTTACCCCACCCTAACCCTCCCCTTGCAAAGCAGGGCTGATTCATTCCATTTCAAACAGGATTTGTCAAGATGGTTAGCAAG